>JAFYMU010000161.1 GCA_017548245.1 Kiritimatiellia bacterium
GCAACTAGCAACTAGCCACTGGCAACTTTCCACTGGCAACTGGCAACCAAAAGGGAGCGCAGCGACCGAACTGGCCACCGCCTCGCCCGTTAGGGCGTAGGCGTGGCTTCGTCGGTCCAGCCGCCTCCGAGGGAACGGTAGAGCGTGATGGCGTTGTCGAAGAGTTGGGCGCGGTGGGCGACGATGTTTTCTTGGGCGGAGAGGAGGAGGCTTTGTTGGGTGATCACATCGTCAATGGCGATGTCGCCAAGGTCGTAACGGCGTTCGGCAATGCTGAGGGCTTCGCGGCAGAAGCGTTCGGCATCGAGGAGGGGAACGGTGCGTTCGATTTCACGATGGTAGGTGACCCATGCTGATTCGCTCTCGCGGTAGGCATCGAGGACGGTGTTGCAGTAGTCTGCCACGGTGGCGTCCAAGGTGGCTTTGGCGGCGTCAACGCGGCGTTTCCAGTAGCCGAAGGAGAAGAGGTTCCACCGAACGGAGGGGCCAAAGTTAATACTCTTGGTGTAGGATTCCCATGGGGTGAGGTCGGGCGAGGAGATGCCAATGCCTCCGCCAATGGAGAATTTGGGGTAGAGTTCGGCCTCGGTGACGCCGACGGCTGCGGTTTGGGCGGCGATGTCGGCTTCGGCCATGCGGATGTCAGCACGGCGGCGGAGGAGTTCGGAGGGGATTGCCTTGGGGGGCAATTCGGGCAGGTGCATGGTGTCCTGGGTTTCGGCAATCTTCGCCTGGTGGGCGTAGGGGGCTTGGCCGGTCAACCAGTCCAACTTGAGGGTGGCGTCAACGAGGTTTTTGCGGTACTGCGGAAGGGAGGCGCGGGTGCGCGCGGCTTGGGCTTCTGCGGTGACCACATCGTAACGGATGACATCGCCGCTCACGTGGCGTTTTTTGACCAACTCGACATTGCGTTCTTGCAGGGCGAGGTTGGCTTCGGCGATGGCGATTTGTCCTTCGTAACGGCGAACGGCCACGTAGGTGGAGGCGATTTCGGCGGCGAGGGAGACGCGCACGTCTTGCAAGGAGTAGGCGAGGCGGGCTTCTCGGGCGGCGGCTTGTTCGAGCGAACGGCGCAGGCCGCCAAAGATGTCTATTTCCCAGGAGGCGTCAACGGAGGCGGAGAGGCGACGATTCCAACCGCTGGATGGGTTGTTGCCCCATGCTCGTTCCCACACATAGGCACCGCTTGCGGTGAATTTGGGGTAGAAATCCGCTTCCGAACCCTCCCGTTCGGCACGGGCTGCGCGCAGACGGGCGAGGGCGGCGTCAACGGTGGGCGAGGCGGCAAGGCCTTGTTCAATCAATGCGGTGAGGACCGGGTCATTGAATTGACGCCACCAATTGGCAAGCGAGTCCACCTCAAGGCCCTCGTCGGAGGCAAAGAGTTGGGTCGCTTCAGGGGTGTTGGGGGTCTGCATCTCGGGGCCCACGGCGGTACAACCGGCGAGGGCGAGGAGGAGCAGTGCAACGGGAACGGCATGTTTCATTAGAGGCGTGTCACAGATTCGATGATGACAGGGGTGCGCGGGACGTCCTGGTGGAAGCCTGCATTGCCGGTGGAGACGGCTTCAATTTCGTCCACGGTGTCAAAGCCTGCGGTGACGTGGCCGAAGACGGCGTAGCCATAGGCCGAGGGATTGGGGGCGCGGAAGTTGAGGAAGTCGTTGTCCACGGTGTTGATGAAGAACTGGGCCGTGGCGGAGTGGATTTCCATGGTGCGGGCCATGGCGATGGTGTACTTGTTGTTCTTCAATCCGTTCGAGGCTTCGTTCTGGATGGGTGCCTGGGTGCGCTTCTGCTTCATGTCGGGGGTGAAGCCGCCGCCTTGGATCATAAAGCCGCGGATGACACGGTGGAAGATGGTGCCATTGTAGAAGCCTTCGTCAACATATTTTAAGAAGTTGGCCACGGTGATGGGGGCTGCGGTTTCGTCGAGGGCAATCGTGATGTCGCCCTTGTTGGTTTTCATCAATACATTGGTCATGGACGTATTCCTTAATAATGAACGTGTGTTTTAGAATGTGAAAAGGGAGGGATTAATTGGAGAGGGCGTCGGCGAAGTCTTCCCAGAGGGCCTTGACTTCGAGGAAGTCTTCGTTGTCTTCCGCGACCTGAAGGGTGGCCAATTGGCGCAACTGCATCTTGGCTTGCGACTGGATGCGTTTGCGGATGTTGGTCGAGGTGACATCGGTCTTGCGGGCCTTTTCAAAGGCTGCACGCGAGGCGGCCAATTTCTGGGTAATCGGGTCCTTGGCGAGGGTGGCGAGTTCGCTCTTCAACGCTGCGGCGCGCTTGGGGAGGGTGCGGGTGTAGAGTTGGGCTTCCGAGAGGGCTCGCGAGGGATGGGTTTCCATGGCTTCGCGGATGGAGCCTTCGAGGGTTTCAGCCCATTCATCGCAACGGTCCAAGATGGCCTGGGCTTCCTTGCCAGCGGCGCCACCACGTGCGGCGCGAGTCTGCAATTGACGCAAGACCGATTCAATGTTCTGGCCAGCGACGAGGCGTTTGGAGACGTCTTTGCAGTGCTGGAGGTCAAGACCGACCAAGAGGGAGTCTGGCGGCAACTTGGGCAAGGCTTTGACGGCCGCGGCGATGGCCGATTCCATTTCGCCGAACTTCGAGTAGGGGTTACCCTGCCAGACGACCTCGCCCTTGTGGTTGAGGACATAGGCGAAGGGAATGCCACCTGCGCTGGGGGCGCCTTCGGCATCAACGTTTTGATAGACGGGATATTCGCACTTGTTGTCCTTGAGGAGCTTGAGGATGGCGGGTTCATCACGGTTTTGGCAGTGCGAACCGATGATGGCGACACGCGCATCCTTCTTGTAGGAGTCGGCGAGTTTGGCCATGTGCGGCAAGCTGGCGCGGCAGGGCGGGCACTGATAACCGAAGACTTCAATGGCGATGACGCGGCCTTCGAGGGCCTTTTCGGTCAACTTGGGACCGCTGATGTGGGCGTCGTCATTGAGGTTGCGCATGGTTACGGCTTGGAGGGAGGCGACCAAGAGGAGGGTGGCGAGGGTGAGTAGGTGTTTCATAGGGTTACCTCAGATGAAAAAGCGGAGACTGCTTTTCTTGTATTCGTGGGTGGAAAAAAAGATGCGCTGCGGGTGGTGGGTGAGACCGGTTTCTCGCGAGAGCATTTGGAAGGTGTCAATGGCTTCTTGCCACGAGGTCTTGTGGATCATGGCGTAAAGCGTAAAGGGGAAGCCCGGTTGTTCGGGTCGGGCGTAACAGTGGGTGACCTCGGGCGAGGCGGCGAGGCGGCGACCGTAAGTGGCTTGTTCGGCGGGGGGCACGTGCCAACAGCACATGCCGTTGGCGGTGAAGCCGGTGGCGCGATGGTAGAGGAGCAACCCAAAACGGCGCAAGGTGCCATCGGCTTGCCAGGCGTTGAGTTGGGCCAAGTCGGGGATTTGGAAGGGCGTGGCGGCGTCAAGGCAGTCGTCTTGGTAACGGCGCACGATGGCTTGCTGTTCGGCCGTGATGGGGGCCGTGTTTAAGACGTTGCTCGGCGAGAGGTACTCGGTCTTCTCATCGCGGTTACGGGTGCGTAAATCAAAGACCACATCAATCTTGTACCGCGTCAGCGCGGGGAAGGGTAAGGGATTGAAGGGGGCGAGCGGCGCGGCGGCTTCGTCGTAGGTGGCGGCTGGGGCCGAGAGCGTATACCATAAATTAGGATAGTCGGCATAGTCCGCAGCCGAGAGGCCCAATGCTTCAACGTCCGCGGGCCACCCTCTCAAGTAGGCATGGGTCACGCCAGGATGGGCGACGACGGCGGCAACGGCTGGGTTGAGTGCTGCCTCCGAGGTGGCACGGATGCCAAATAAGCAACTGCGATAACCCAAACGGCGCGCATCAAAGACGCCGCCCACACGGCGCACGAGGCCCGCTTGGCGCAGGTCGCGAATGAAGTCCAGCAAGGTGGCTTCGGTGGTGGCGAGGCGTTCGGCAAGCGCGGCTAAGGGACGCTCAACGAGCGGCCAAGGGCGTTGCAAGGCGTAGAGCCATTCAGTTTGTTGGGGTGTCAGCTTCATGTTGGGTCAAAAAGGGGGTCAAGAGGTGTTTGAGGCAATCGTTGAGGTAAGGGGCATCCTCAATGGCTTGCTTGTCGTAGAGTGCTTCGGGCGTGCAGGTCAAAATCGCCTGCAAGGTCGCCCTGAGATCCTCGAGGGTGGCGGCTTCGCTCACGGGGTCGTTGAAGGGCAGGATGCCGCCATTCGAACCCGCGGGCAGGGTAAAGTAGGCCAATTCAATCGGCGTGGAGGTGGGGATGTTGAGGGCCGAACGGAGCATCAGGCGGTAGATCGGCAACTGGAAGTTTACCCACTGTACGGCCAGGACTTGCTTAGTCTTTTTGTCAGTCTTTGCAGTGTAATGCACCGTATTGGGCGCGTCACCCTTTGCGGAGGTCTTGTAGTCAATGATGCGCCATTGGCCAGTGTGGGCGTTCTTGTCAATGCGGTCCACATTGCCGTGGAGGATGATGGGCGTGCCGTTGATCTCCAGCTTGACCTCCCACTTCTTATTATGGAGGCCATTCTCCACGAATTGCGTCTGCCAACCCTGTTGGCGCGACTCGGCTTCCAATTCGGCGGCGCGGGCAAGGCGTTTGAGACCGGCGTGACGAACGGCCAAGAGTTCGACGGAGGGCGTCGGGCCATACTGTTCGGCAAAGGCCTTTAAGAAGGCGTTGGCCAAGAAGGTATTGAGTTCGTCAGAATCGGTGCTCGTGGTCTGCGGAAGGGTTTCTAATGCGCTGTGGATGAGCGTGCCGAAGGTGTTGGCTGGGACGCCGTGCGGTAAGGGGTTGGTATCCTCCAACTTGAGGACGTACTTGAGCCAGAAGTCCAACTTTGATTTTAAGAAGGTACTAATGGCCGAAGGCGAAAGGCGCGTGATGGGTTTGGGCGAACCCCAGGTGTGCGGGGCGGTGGGTAAGATGAGGGCCGTGTCGGCACTAGAGAGCGTCTTCTTGTCCGGGGTGGTGAGGAAGAGCTTGCGGGCGCGTTCCT
The DNA here is from genome assembly GCA_017548245.1 of Kiritimatiellia bacterium. Classification (GTDB taxonomy): domain Bacteria; phylum Verrucomicrobiota; class Kiritimatiellia; order RFP12; family DVOR01; genus Spyradenecus. The sequence goes on from JAFYMU010000161.1 coordinate 5,019, forward strand.
TCTGTTGTTTGGGAGAACAACGGAAGAAGAGGCGCGAGGGTTTGAGCCAGTCGCCACGGTGGTTAATGCGGCTGCAGGAGAGGCAGATGGCCTCAGCAGGGATGCGTTTGAAGAGGGTTTCCACTAAGTAGGCATCACGCGCGAGGCGGGTGTGGTCGGCACGCAAGCCGAGGGCCGAACGGAATTTGTTCGGCAAGAAGGTGTCTTCAAATTGGGTGTCGGGGAAGATGCCCTCGTTTAAGCCTGCCAACGCAAAGCGTTCGGCCGTGGACCAAAGAAACTCCAAACGGCCCTCATAGGAACAGTCGGCCGAACCACGAATGGGATGGAGCGTGACTTGATTGAGGCGCGCATTGAGGAGTTCGAGCGTTGGGGAGACGCCGTCCAGACGGATGTTCTCGAGTTCCTCAAAGAGTTGTTGCAGGGCATCGAAGGTCGCAAAGCGCATCGCGTCCTTCACCGGGTCGGTGTGATAGGCGCCGTAGAGGTCGGTCAAGAGAGTGCGGGCGCCTTCGCAGGGATGGTTGGCGAAGCATTGCAACCAGTGGCGAATCTGTTGGAAGAGGGCGCGCAACGGGGCGTCGGGCGGCAAGAAGCCGATCGCATCGGCGAGCTGGGTGGGCTGATGGCCCTCAATGAGGTCCACGTAGGCCTTGCGAAGGGTGGTGTAGTCACTCTTGACGAAGGCCGCGAGTTCGGGCGAAGAGAGCAGGGGCACCAAGACGTCCACGCGGTTGATTTGGGAAAAACGGAAGAGCGTCTGCAAGAGACGCACCGCAGGTTGCGCCGAGAGATGGATTGGATCGGGTTCGAAGATGCGAATCCCATGGGCCGCAAAGGAGGCGGTGAGGGTGGGCATCACCTCGTGATTGAGAACGCCGAGGCAGATTTTGGAGGGCGCAACACGCCCCGATTTGGCCAAGAAGGCTTCAATGGTGGCGGCCTCCTCAACGGGCGTTTCGGCAATTTTGATGCATGTGTCAGCAATGGCGAGCTGGGCCTGTTGCCAATAGGTTGGGTCGGGCGTGCCGGCGGAGGTGAAGCGATCGGCCTCGGAGGGTTCGGCCTGCACCAAGATGTCGCAAGCAGGGGCCGCCTTGAAGAGCCCCTCCAACGCGGGCATCATGTCTGGGATGCAGGCGACGACCAAACGCCATTGGAGATTTGACTCAATGGGTTGGGCGATGGGGTTGCGGAAGGTTGCCAACTGGGCGTCGGTGGGGTCGAGCAACGGTGCTGCTGCGAGGACTTCGCGATACTTGCTCTCAAGGGCTGCGAGGGCTTCCCAACGGTGCTTTTCGCGCGGCTCAAGGGTTTGGGTGTGCGAATGTTGGGCAACGGCAGCGAAGTCGAGGATGTTCTCGGCGAGGGTCGAACGGAGCTGGATGAAGCGTTGGGCCACCGTGTAACGCGAGGCGGCACGAGCGAGCCAGGTCTTCTTCCCCGGGAAGAGCCACGTGGCGACAAGGTTCTCCTCATCTTCGGTTTGCAGCCAATCAAAGACCTTATCCCAGGCCGTTAACTGTTCGGACGGCGTGGCCAAGGTGTGGCGTTCGGCCGTGGAGAAATAGGAGACGAGGCCCGCCGGCAAGGTGAAGCGAACGCCGTGAAACGCATGGTAAGCCTTCGTCAATGCATCGCGCAAACGACGCATGGCGAGCGAGGTTGGCACGCAGAAGAGGAGGCCTTCGGGTAAGTGCGTGGGCCATTGCCCTTGTTCTGTGTAAGCGCATAGTTTGAGTTAATGAACGCCTGCATATTTTCCTTGGTGTTCATTTTTGCAATCTGACCTCTTATGGCATCTGC
>JAFYMU010000162.1 GCA_017548245.1 Kiritimatiellia bacterium
CTTTGCCCGCACGCCTGGTGCCTACATCATGAGTGCGCGTGACTGTTGGCACGGCAAGTGCACCTTCTGTTCGTGGACCACGCTCTACCCCACCTATCGCGTTCGCCCCGTGGAGGACGTGCTCAACGAAATTGGCGCACTCATCGACCTCGGCGTACGCGAAATCATGGACGATGCGGGCAGCCTGCCCATCGGCCAATGGTTGCACGACTTCTGCAACGGCATGATTGCCCGCGGCTACCACCGCAAGGTTCGCCTCGACTGCAACCTCCGTTTCGGCGCCCTCACCCTCGACGACTACCGCCTCATGCGCCGCGCCGGCTTCCGTCTCGTCCTCTTTGGCGTCGAATCCGCGAACCAAGCCACGCTCGACAAACTCAATAAGCGCCTCACCCTCGAAGCCATCCGCGAAGGCGCCCGTGCCGCTTCCAAGGCAGGACTCGATGTGCACATCACGCTGATGTTTGGTTATCCGTGGGAAACGGCAGACGACGCCGAACGCACCGTTCGCCTTGGCCGCGACTTCCTGCGAACCGGTTCCGCCGCCACCCTCCAAGCGACCTGGCTCATGCCCTACCCTGGCACGCCCCTCTACAAAGACCTCGACGCCACCGACCAACTCCTCACGCGCGATTGGTCCTGCTACGATATGCGTTCGCCCGTGATGCGTTCGCCCCTCTCAGAAAATGAAATCCGCGCTTGCATTGCACGCACCTACCGCGGCTTCCTGCACCCCATGGCCATCCTCCGCCAACTCCTCCGCGCCGCGAGCCACCCCGCTTACCTCTTCCGAGGCGCTGCGGCCCTCCTCGGCCACCTGCGCGACTTCGTTCAACGTCCAACAACGCGCTGAACCGACACCCCTACCGTTGGCACACCCTCAGCCAATGCTGCCGAACGAAAGCCCGGCAACGCCAGAATCGTGCCCGCTTCATCACAGAACAACGGATAGCCATCACGTTCGGCCGCTGGCACCCGCAACTCCGTCAAAATATCCTGAATCTTGCGCGAACCCCGCATGCCGCGCGGCCGCATCCGATCCCCTGCCCGACGCGACCGCACCACCAACGGCAACGGCAACTGCCACTGCGCCGCCACGCCCCCGATCGTAATCTGCCACGCCCCAAAACGATACTGCCCTGGCGCCTCAATCCGAACCGCCTCAGGCGCGACACACACCTCACGCACCTCCCACTGCCAACGCGTCTCATCCACACGCCGCACCACACGATTCCCCGAAACCATCGTCACCGCGCCGACCTCCAACCCCAAGAGGCGTTCGGTCTGCTCGCGCGTCAAATCCGCCAACCACCCCCGCAAAATGCGCCGCAACAACACCGCATGCGTGCCCGCGGCCACCGTCACCTGACGTTCATCCTGCGCCACCACTGCGGCCGTAGCACAGGTCGCCATAAAGGCATTCTCCTCAGCCAAAACATCTGCCGCGGCATTCACCCCTGCCGAAAAGTGCGGCAACACCGTCGGCAAGGTCGCACGGATTGCATTCCGCGGAATCGTTAAATCGCTATTTGACAGATCCTCTCGCCACGTTTGACCGCGCGCCTGCAACCACGCCACCTGATCGGCATGGGTCTCATCCAAGAGTGGACGCACCACTTTTAACGTCGCATCCCACGGCGCCACCCCTTCGGTTCGGAAACTCGTCAACCCCTCTGCGCCACACCCACGCGCCAATCGCAACACCACATTCTCCGCACGATCATCGGCATGATGCGCCAAGAGCAACCCTGTCAAATTCAACTCCCGCGCACATTGCGCGAAGAAAGCCAAACGATGCCGCCGCGCAAAGACCTCCTTCGTCTCGCCCGCAGCCCAAGCTTCGGTGCAATGGCCCACCCGTAAGGTCACGCCCAACTGCGCACACAGGTCGCGAACAAAGACCTCGTCGGCATCGCCCGCCTCATCGACAAAGCCATGGTTAAAGTGAAGCGCGACAAAGGGAAAGCCCGCCTCAACGCATTTGAGCAACAAGGCCGTGGAATCTGCGCCCCCACTGAAGCACAGCCCCCACCGTTCGTCCAATGCAATCGCGGGCAATCTCATTCCGGCAAATCCTGTTCCAAAAAGGCGGCTAAACTCGCCTCCAACTGTGCACGCGGTCCACGCGCCAACCACAATTGCTCCATCTGCGCCGCCAAACGCGCCCGTTCCCGACGCAAGCCGCGCACCCCCAAGGCTCGCTTCACCGCCAACGCTTGCAAGCCCAAGGCATAACGCACCTCTTGTGTGATGAGCGTCTCAGGCCAACGCGCCACGTTGCCTTCGAGTTCGGCCAAGGTTTCCAAAGTCGCGTGCAACGCCTCGGCGTCCAATGCAGGTGCGGAAGCAAGGGGTAAATTGTACGCTTGGAAGAGTTTGGTGGCGTTGCCAGCCTCCGCTTTCGCAATCCGATACGTGTCGCCTAAACGCAAGAGCAGTTCGCCCACGCCCCGTTGGTGCACCAAAGTGTCCACCCACGCCGCCACATCGGGTTCGGCCGTTCGCCGCCACGCCAACGCAGCCGCCAAGACCAACGCCGGCAACGCGACTGCCAGCGGTTGCCAATGGCCCGCATCGCCCCAATCCGTTAAGAGCAACCCCTCGGCCTCCGCCGCCGCTGCGGCACGGATATTCGCCACCATATTCGACGTGCGTCCGCAAAAACTACGCCACGACGACGTTCCCGGCGCCACCCTCACGCGCAAGCCCTCTTGACGCAAACGCGCCACCTGCGCGACCAAGGGATCCGATGCCTCATAACCCCAAACCACCCACATCGCCTCAGGCAACATCGCCTTCGCGTGGGGAATCATCTCGGGATGCCGCAAGAGCATATCGGCCCACAATTCGGGTTGCTTACCATGACGTTTCGCCACGGCCGCCATCTCGCGCATGTACCCCAAATAGAGGCCCGCCTTATCGGTAGTGTTCGAACGTCCCTGACCCAAGTCAAAGACCTCATCGCCACCCAAATTCACTCGCGTCGCCTTGGGGAAGCATGGAAGGAGTTCGTCCAAGAGCCCCTTTACTAAGGTGCGCGTGGCCTCATCGGCGGCAAAGAGTCCCGTGGGGTGCGCTTGAATACTGCCCCATGGCGTTCGCGCACCGCCCTGAGGAAGTTCGGCATAACGCAGATAATCGGGATGCTTGAGCCAACGTTCGA
>JAFYMU010000163.1 GCA_017548245.1 Kiritimatiellia bacterium
AACGTCAATATCCGCCGCAAGTGATGTCGTCCATCCCCAAGGCTGACGCGATTGTGTTGTTGGGTGGCGGTCTTGGCGTGGTGCGTCCTGGGTTTCCTTATACCGAATGTTATGCATCGTCGGATCGGGCTGTGATGGCGTTTCGTCTCTGGAAGGCTGGAAAGGCACCAGTGATTATTCCAACAGGTGAATCGGCTCAAGACTCTGAAAAGCCGTTGTTGGAGACCTTTGGGGTGCCCGCTTCGGCGATTTTGTGTGAAGAAAAGGCGCGTGATACAGCTGAAAACGCCAATCTCACAATGCAGATTCTGGCCGAACGCAAGTGCAAGAAGGTCTTGGTTGTGACCTCTTCGTGGCACTTACCGCGCACAATGATGCTCTTCCGTTCCGCAGAGATTGAATTTATTCCCGTGAGTTGTGATACCGAAGCTTCGCTCTCGCGCGCCTTGGCTCCCGTGATGCCGCTCTGGCAGAAGTTGCCCTCTTTCCAAGCCGGCATGCAAACAATGGTGTACGCAAAGGAGTGGTTGGGCATCTTGTTCTACTCCTTCCGCAAGCCGAAGCAACCCGCAAAGCCGAACGAATCCAAGGGCAAATAAGGTTCTTATGAAGGTTTATCTGTCGCCACCTGTGATGAATGCGGACGTTGAACGGCGTCTTGTGGCGGAGGCTTTTGATTCGGGTTACATCGCGCCGTGCGGCCCCATGGTGGAGTTGTTGGAACGTGAGGCCGCGGAACGTTTTGGCTTCCGCAAGACCTTGGCTACCGCTTCTGGCACCATCGCCCTCGATCTCTTGGCGCGCGCCTTGGATATCCACCCCGGTGACAAAATCTTGGTCAGTGACTTGACCTTCATTGGTTCGATTGCCGCCTTTGTGACCATGGGCGCCGAACCCATCTTTATTGACGCGGATCCGCAGACATGGTGCATGGATCCGCACTTGCTTGAAGCGGCGCTCCAACGTTACCCGCAGGCCAAAGCCGTCATTGCGACCGACCTCTATGGTCAGAGTTGCGACATCGATGCGCTCGCGGCGTGTTGTGCAAAGACGGGAACCAAGTTGATTGTGGACGCCGCTGAAAGCGTTGGGGCAACCTATCGTGGTCGCGCATCGGGTAAGGGTGCGTGGGCCGCAATCTATTCTTTTAATGGAAATAAAATCATCACCACTGGCGGTGGCGGCATGTTGCTTTCGGATGACGAAGCACTCGTAGATCTGTGCCGCAAACTCTCTGCCCAGGCGCGTGAGGATTTTCCATGGTACGAACATCAACGAGTGGGCACGCAGGGGCGGATGAGCAATATCTCCGCCGCGATTGGCGTGGGGCAATTGCGCCATCTGGATGCCGCACTCCGCGATAAGGCGACCGTATGGGATGCGTGGGAAGCACGTCTCCGCACGCGTCCTTGGGCGACCTTAATGCCGACGGCCTCTTACGGGGTGTCGAATCGTTGGCTGGCCGTGATCACCTTGCAGGGGATTGATCCCTTCAAGGCGGTTGAGGCGCTGGCGGCAGTTGGTATTGAGTCGCGCCCACTTTGGAAACCGATGCACTTGCAACCGGTTTTTCAATCGTGCGACAGCCTCCTCTCTGGGGTTTCAGAGCGTCTCTTTGAATGCGGGCTTTGCCTGCCATCGGGACGTAATCTGCGGCCCGAGACGATGGATGAAATAATCAAGATAATGGATACGTTATGTTAAATGAACTCATCCTTCCGTTGGTGCTGATGGCAATTTCAGGTGCGATTGCCTTGGTATTAACGCCGATGGTGCGCAAGTGGATGACCGCTCTTGGTGCAGTGGACCAACCCGATGCGCGCCGTGTGAACCGCGTTCCCATTCCACGTGGGGGTGGCCTTGCGGTGATTGCAGCCTTTGTCATAACCTTAGGGGTTGCCTACTTCGGTTTTTACGACGCGTTAACGCAAACGCGCTTCTTCTCGATTCTGCCTTGGTTCTTGGGTGCAAGCCTCGTCTTGGGTGTCGCAGGGTTTATCGATGACTTGCGCGGCATCCCCGCCTTACTGAAACTGGCGGCGCAACTTCTCGCCGCGGGCATTCTCTGTTATGGTGGCGCACGTCTGATGTTGCCCTCCGCATGGGGCGCGTGGACCACTTCGCCATGGATCTATGTGCCGTTGACCTTGGCGTGGTATGTGGGCATTGTCAATGCCTTCAACCTCATTGATGGTTTGGACGGCCTCTCGTCGGGGTTGGCCATTATTGCCACGGTGGGTCTCGTTGGGGTAACGATGGTCGTGGATGCGAGCGTGATGCCCTTGCTTGCTTTCATCTTTATTGGTGCGGTGATTGGCTTCTTACGTTACAACTATCATCCTGCAACCATCTTCTTGGGCGACACAGGCAGCCTCTTCATCGGTCTCTTCTTGGCAACCGCCGCCCTCGTGACCCACCGCGAAGATGCCTTCATGCTCACCATGGGGCTCTCGGTGCTCTGCATTGGCATGCCGCTGATTGATACCTCTCTCGCCATTTTGCGCCGCACGTTACGTTATGTCTTGCGTCGTGTGGAGGGGGATGAGACGCAGGGTGGCATTATGGTGGCAGATCGTTCGCACATCCATCACCGTTTGCTCTCGTGGGCCAAGGGCAATCAACGTTTGGCGGTGTGGGGCTTGTACGCGATGGCCATCGCCTTGGTGGGCGTGGGCTTCCTCTCAACCTGTTTCCGCTTGAGCCAAGTAACGGTCTTTTTGATTGGCTTTATCGCCTTTGCGACGGTGATTATTCGTGCGATGAGTGACGTAGAACTGTGGGATACGGGCCGTCTCTTTACGCGTCCAGGTGCTCGCAATGGGAGCCGTCGCTTGACGGTGCCAGCCTATGTCTTGGCTGACGTGGTGGTGATGATTGCACTCTTTGCGCTCTTACGTTGGGTCACCTTATCGGACTTGGCGAATTTGACCACGCAAGAATGGTTGCAGTTGCTCGTGTGGTATGCCGTGCCCGTCATTTTGGGGTTGGTGCTAGTCAAAGCCTACACGCGCATTTGGGGCCGCAGCACGCGTAAGGATTCCTTCTTGCTGATCGCGGCGGTCGGATTGGGTTCGCTCGTTTCACACCTTTTGGTGGCCTACGCCTTGCCGGGCTTGGCACCGCAAATGATGCTCTTCCATATGGCCTGGGCGCTCTTGTTGCCCTTGCCCTTACTCTTTGTGCGCTTGATTAAAACCGCCTTCTTGCAATGGTTGGTGGCCGCCGAAAATCACCGTTTGGCCAAACGTTCGCTCACCGATGCCTCCATCGCGCGTGTGCTTTTCTATGGCGCGGGCATGAATTTGCGTGCCTACATTACCTTGTGCGAAGTGAATGTGACGCGCAACAACGAGGCGTTGCTCGGGATTTTGGATGATAATCTCGGCCTGCGTGGTCGCATTTACCGTGATTTGCCAATCTTGGGGCCCTTGGAGGTCTTGGAGGATGAAGCGTGCTTTGCCTCCTTGCGTCCAACCAAGATGGTCGTCACGACGCCAACGATTTGTGACCAACGTCTCGAGGAGATTCGGACGTTCTGCCGTCAACATAACATGACGTTGACGCGTTGCGTGCTGACTGAGAACGAAATCGCGCTTTAACTGTTCCCAATAACTGATGAAGTGGAGCTAATGATGAAGAAGACTGATGCTAATCCGTTTCTTGACACTGCATGGATGCCCAACTATGCCGCAATGACGCCCGAACAGTGCGCCAAGGTGTTGGAGGAATCCATTCCCCA
>JAFYMU010000164.1 GCA_017548245.1 Kiritimatiellia bacterium
AGCCGATCAACGACTTGTCGCGTGGTTGCAGCGCCGAAGATATCTTTGGCAACATCTGCATCACCGTGGGTCAGACGCTCTAATTCAAACCGCTAGGTGAAGGATGTCCGCCTTCGAAACGGATCATTCCGAACGCAATTCAAACGAAAGCTCTCCGCTGACAACAGCTGGAGGGCTTTCCTTTTCTGATGCCGCACGCTCGCGCGCCGCATTAATCGCCCTCAATCGGCTACCCCGTGTTGGCGCTGCCAAGGTGCGTTCGCTGGAACGAGCCTTTGGTTCCTTGCTCGCCGTTCAAGAACACTCCGCCGCGGAAATCGCGAGTCGTTGCAAAGAACTCTCCGAACCCATGGCGATGGAGATCTTGCAAGCCCTCGCATCGCAGTGGGCAGCGGAGGAGGAGGCGCGCGCAAAAGCTACCAATGTGCGCATTTTAACGTGGTTAGATGAAGCCTATCCCGAGTCGTTGCGCGCCTTATCCGCTGCGCCACTCTGCTTGTATTGCGTGGGCGACATCGCGCTCTTGCGTCAAGCACAGGTGGCCATCATCGGCACCCGCGCCGCATCGTTGTACGGGAAAGAACAGGCCCAACGCTTTGCCGTTCGCCTCGCTTCAGCCGGCGTTCATGTCACCAGTGGCCTCGCCGAAGGCATCGATGCCGCCGCCCACGAAGGCGCTTTGGCGGCTGGGGTAGGTGCCCCTGGAAAGACGATTGCCGTGTTGGGCGCGGCACTGGATTGCGTCTATCCCGCCTCTCAAAAACCCCTCGCCGTGCGCATCGTGCGTGCCGGCGGTCTGGTCATCAGCGAATATCCCTTTGGTCGCCATGCTGATGCCAAAACCTTTCCGCAGCGCAATCGTATCGTTGCGGCCATGACCAAAGGCACCCTCGTCATTGAAACCGCCACCAAAGGCGGCACCCTCATTACGGCCAACTACGCAATGGAGTTCGGCCGAACCCTTTATGCCCTGCCAGGACGCGTGGATGCGCACTCCTTCGCGGGCAATTTGCGACTGATTCGCAATGGTGACGCGCGCCTCGTCACCTGTCCAGAGGATATCCTGGATGAATTTGGCACCTTAGATTTGCGCGAGGGCCGCCCAGAAGCGCTCCCTGCCGAACCCCAAATCCCGCCCGGCTTGTCTCCCGAAGAGGAGCAACTCTACAAGGCTCTCGGCAGTGACGAACTCACCGCAGATGAGTTGGCGGCCAAAACAGGCCTCAGTAGCGTCGCCGTTATGGTTGCGCTCGTGGGCTTACGCTTCAAGCGTCGCATCAACGACCGTCCCGGCGGACGCGTTCGTCGCGCACGCTAATCCCTCTCTTCCCAAAAAAACAGAATCGCCCAAAGGACCGTTGTGAAATCGCTTCTGATTTCGGTTCATGCACGCCCTGCCGCCATTTTGATGCAGGGCCGCGGCGCATACGGCTTCCGTTATCTGCCCGCCTATCTCAAGGCCACCGCGCAACCCGCCGTGGCGGTAACGTTGCCCAAACGCAATCGCACCCTTCGTTCGACCTCCTTCTTTCCCTATTTCTTCGGACTCTTACCCGAAGGCGAAGGCGCGCGGGCACAGTGTGCGCGCTTCAACGTGGCCGAGGACGACTACTTAGCACGCCTCGTGGCCACCTCCAAAAACGGCATCCTCGGGGATGTCCACGCAACATGGCGGCACCAATGATAGGCCCCTTCTACTGTCACTCCCTCTTGGAGCCCCTGAGCAAACGCGGCTTCTGTCACAAGGCACTCACGCAGTTGGCCGACGGCCACCCGATGCCGTGGCAGTTGAATTATTCGTTGGACGAACTCTATGCGCGTTATGACGCTGCGAACTGTGCCTGCGTTGCGCTGCCAGGGCTTCAACCCAAACTCGGCCTCTCACTACACGACGGAACGTTACGGTTCGCCGAGGAGAAGAGTAAGTACATCCTCAAATGGCAACCCCGCGCGGCAGGGGCGTTCGCCACCGATGTTGCGGCGAACGAACACCTCACCATGCAACTTGCCGCCCAAGTCTTCAAGATTGTCACCGCCCCCAACGCCTGCATCACCTTGTTGGACGATCACTTCGCCTATCTGACCCGTCGCTTTGACTATCAAGGACGCCAACGCATCCACATTGAAGACCTCTGCCAATTGGGCGAACGCAATCCCTACACCCATGGCCCCGATTACAAAGTGAAGAGTAGTTACGAAGAGGCCGCCGAACTGCTCAAACGCTATTGCAGCGGTTACCGCCTAGAGGCCCTTCGCTTCTTCAAACGCGTCCTCTTTAATATCGTTGTGGGCAATGGTCACGCCCACCTCAAGAACATTTCAGTCATGCGCCTCTTTTCAGGCCTCTACATGCTCGCGCCCGCCTATGACCTGATGAACACCGCGCTTCACCACCCCGACCAACCACCCCTTGCCATGCCCCTCTTTAAGGACGGCTATACCACGCCCACCTTTCAACAACGCGGCCACTACAGCCGCGCCGACATCGTGGAATTTGGTCACCGCATCGGCCTCGAAAACTACCAAATCACCGAAGAACTCCGCCGCCTCGACCTCTCCAAAGACAAGATCGAACGCCTCGTGAAACGTTCCTTCCTCACCCCAAAAGCCCAAAAACGCTACCTGCAAATCCTCACCCTCCGCAAACGCCAACTCCTCCGTTAAACGCTTCCCCCGCCATCGCCCTTTGGGAGTGACGCGCGATAGGTATCACGCTCATCAGATGAAGCAAGGGTACCGGAAGAAGAGTGGCGAAGCCCGCGTATGTGGGGAAGCTTCGCATTTTCCGCAAGCTCCGCTACGCTCCGCGCCCTCCCCAGCGATTCACACTCTTCCTCTTAGCCCTTCATGTGCGTCCGTGGCAAATCTCTCTTAGCCCTGAAAGGGCGACAGATTACAGACGGGGGCAAGCAACGCGTAGCCCCCGGGCACGGTAAATTAATAACACCCCCTCCCTGCGCCGACGGCGCAAGGGAGGGGGCAGGGGG
>JAFYMU010000165.1 GCA_017548245.1 Kiritimatiellia bacterium
GCTCGCAAAACAGCCTGCTTTTTGACCCCAAAATCGCCCTTTTTTGCCTTCATTTCACGCTTTTCTAAATCATGAAAGTTGCGCTTTTTCCCGTTTTTTGGTATCATCTCCATAGGAGCGGTAAAGAGGGTGAAACCGCAAAGATACGTGGCCGAGTCAGTGTGCAACGCGAATGTTAATGTCAGAAGGGTGGCGAAGACCGCCCGCCCGTTCACCGCGCGTAACGCGCGTGGCGCGTCCTTGAGTCTGCGATGGTTCAAGCGCTGGGAATGAGCAACCTTCATCTTTTTTGAGCGTGGGATGCAAATTCAATCGCAGGGGTTGGGGGAACGTGCTATACTAGTGGACACATGGTGCGGTTCGCCGTGCGTTTTGCGTGCCCGTGGTAATGGGCAAATCAACTAAGGATGACTTGTTATGATGAAGGTATTGTTTGCGCTCGTGGGTTGTTTGGCGGTGTTGACCGCATCGGCGGCCGAAGAAAAGATGGATAAGCGTTATATGGAGGGGAAGGCGGCTGTTCCAAAGTATCAGAAGGCGATGCGGATGCCTTCGGAGGAGACGGAGGAGTTGACGCGTGAGTTTTTTGCCAAGCATTACAAGGCGGTCTTTGCGGGCTTCTTTGGTAAGAATGAGGCGGGCGAGGTCGTTCAGACGCGCAAGGTTGAGAATGGCAAGATGGTGGAGTTGGTGGGCAAGGATGTCCCGGTGACACCGGCAACGGCGAAGGAGGTTTGGGAGTTCTTCTCTGGGGGTGAAACCTTGATTGTGCGCACGAGCCTGATGGAACCGTGTGGCTTTTGCGATGGTACGCGTTATGTCCTTTACTTCGATGAGGAGGTGAAGGAACTGAAGGCGTTCAACGACAAGTATCATCGTCAGCACGCCGTGAAGGAGGAGAAGGAGGACGAGAAGAAGTCGCGCAATCGCAATAATTACTACAGCAACAACAATAATAATGACAAGGAAGACAAGGCAAGCCGTCGTCGCGAACGCAAGGAGCAGGAGTACGCAGCGTTGGTGGAAGCGGCTGAATCGTTCGGCTGGTCGGAGGTCGTGGGTGAGGTGAAGAAGCTCATCAAGGTGAAGGATGAGGAGGCTGTAGACAAGATGGCGTGCTGCTGGGCGGCGATTCACGATGAGAAGAGTGCGCGTAAGTTCCGTCATATGTGCCCTGTGTGTAAGGGCAAGGCGATGATGAAGCAGACGCGGATGCGTAACTTTGAGGTCTCCAAGTAAGGCCAAAGGCGTCCTCTAAAACGGTATTTTGGAGTGGATTGGCGGATGGTTTTGTTCGCCAATCCATTTTCTTTATGGTTGAGACTTGCATCGGGGGCGGATTTTAGAGATAATAGAGGGGTTTTCTATTTATTTAAGGAGTAGAGCATGAAATTTGACAAGCGCGGTGCGCTGATGGAAGTGAACGTTCCTGGCATGGATAAGATTCAGGGCAAGGTGCGTGACATTTACGATTTGGGCGACAAGATTTTGATCGTGGTGACGGACCGTTTGAGCGCGTTTGACGTGATCATGGACGATGGCGTGCCGGGCAAGGGCAAGGTGTTGAACAGCATCTCGACCTTCTGGTTCCGTAAGTTGGATCACCTCTGCCCCACGCACTTGATCTCGGCGGATATTAAGGATTATCCCGCTCCCTTCAACGAAATGACCGAACTCCAGGGCCGCTCGATGTTGGTCCGCAAGTTGAAGGTTGTGCCTTACGAATGCATTGTGCGCGGTTACCTCACCGGTAGCGGTTGGGCTGAATACAAGAAGCAGGGCACGGTCAATGGCCAGCCTTTGCGCGAAGGGTATCAGAACGCTTCCAAGTTGGATGAAGTGCTCTTCACCCCCACGACCAAGGCCGCAATCGGCGATCACGATATGGCAATCTCCGTGGAAGAGATGACCAAGGATGTGGGCGAAACGTTGGCCACGACCTTGCGCGATCTCTCGATTGCCCTCTACACCGAAGCTGCGAAGCACGCAGAAAGCCGCGGGATCATCCTTGCCGACACGAAGTTCGAATTCGGTTTGGACGAAGCGGGTAATGTGGTGTTGGCGGACGAAGCATTGACGCCGGACTCCTCGCGTTTCTGGGCAAAGGACACCTACGCTGTGGGTAGCAATCCGCCGAGCATGGACAAGCAGTTCGTGCGTGACTGGTTGGATTCCATCAACTTCAATCATCAGCCGCCGGCTCCGGCATTGCCTGATGAAGTCATTGCCAAGACGCAGGCTATCTACGCCGAGTGCTACCAGCGCTTGACCGAAGGTGAAGCTTGCGCACCTGTGCTCTAAGATGATGCCGCAAGCGGCTTTTCAAATTCCCCCGCATCGCTTCAAGGCGAGTGGGGGATTTTTTAGTTCTCGCCCAACGATGCAGTTGACGCTCACGGCGCCCGCCGTGCAGCCGATGGCGTTGTCGCTCTTGGAATCGGTCTTGCCGCAGGGGACCCAACGCCAAATGCGCACGGGCGCGGATTACGTCTTGCAGTGGGGCGAAGGGGTGACCGAGGGCGCGCTGCCGGCGTTGCCCACGCATCCGAGCGCGGAGGCTTTTTCCTTTGTGGTGATGCCTACACAGGTGGCGATTCGGGCGGCTTCGGAAGAGGGGCTCTTTCGGAGTTGCGCGTGGTTGCGTCGGGCGTTAACCGAGGGGCGGCTCGCGTGTGGTGTGGGTGAGGATGGGCCGGACTTGGCGGTTCGTGGGGTGATGCTTGATGTCTCGCGCAACCGTGTGTACAGCGTGAA
>JAFYMU010000166.1 GCA_017548245.1 Kiritimatiellia bacterium
CAATGTCCAAGGTGCCGGCGGCATAGCAGGCGACTTCGTATACATTGTAGACGAAGTGCAAGCCGTCCTTCGCCACATAGAAGTTGGAGGGAATAAAGACCTCGTCTAGCAACGCATCGGCACTTCCCACACGCGCAATCAAAGCCGTTTGCAAGGCTTGGAGCAAGGCGGCATGTTTGGAAGTCGGCACGAACTCGGCGAGCGTCATCGTTTTACCCGTGACACGATTGATAACGCCAGTCGTCACGGTAGTCATGCCATGGGCGCCACCCGTGTATTCCATCTCTTCCAAATAGTAAGACAAGACCTTCGCATCGGCATAGACCACGCGATAGTTTTTGGTGTATTCACGCGTGGTCAAACCCGTTTCAACGAGTTCGGCATCACTCCACGTGCGGTCCTGCGCATATTTTTGGCATTCAGCCAAGAAGTCCTCGCGTTCCGAGAGCGGTTGCACCGTGGCGCAGCCACACACGAGCATCGCCACGCATCCCATTAGAGTCAAATACTTCATCATCAACATCCTTCCTGAATTAAAGCCCGTAGGTTTGGTTAATGCCGCGGATGACCAGTCCAACCGCGAGGCACACCAAGAGCAGGCCCATCAACGATTCAATCGCATTCAAAACACGCACATCCAAGTGGCGTGCAATCCGATGGCCCGCAAAGAGAATGACCGATTGTAAGACCCACGCGAGGAGAAGCGCACACAAGCAGTTGAGATAGGTCGCTTGCGGAACGCTACCGCTGAGGGTGGAGAGGATGGCAATCACGCCTGGACCGCACATCAAGGGGATAGCCATCGGCACAATGAAGGGTTCGCCCTGGGCATCCTCCTTGGCTTCGGCGAGGGAGGAAAAGACCATCTTAATGCCTGTGAGGAAGAGGATGAGGCCACCAGCAATGGCGAGCGTGCCGCCTTCAATCTGCAACATGCCAAAAAAGGTTTGCCCAAAGGTCAACGCCAAGACCATGGCGACCAACGCAAAACAGAGTTCGCGCATCAAGACCTTGGCATGACGTTGTTTGGGGACGGGCTTCAGCGTTGCCAAAAAGACGGGCAAGTTGCCAAAGGGGTCCGTGAGCATTAGGAGCAAGATAGCCGTGGAGTAGATAAAGGGCAGATCCAACATCTCACACCTCGCGCGAGGGTTTGGGGTTTGTTAGCAGGACTTACCCATTTCATAGGCCTGTTGCATGGCGGGGTGTTCCTTGATTTCGCCACGTTCGTAGACACCGGCCGCGCAGACCATGCCGCACTCCTTCGATCCCTCACAGCAGGCCACAAAACCGCGGAGCGCCTCAATGGTGCCCGTAAAGCAGGAGGGTTCGGTATCGGCCATCGTCATGATGAAGTAGAATTCCTTGTTAACGATGCGCGGATAGGCCATGACCGAACGGTCAATGAGCGCCTTGAGTTGGGCGCACATCGTGTAGAAGTAGACCGGCGTGCCGAGCACAATCACATCGGCTTCCAACATCTTCTGGATGAAGACCAACGCCGCATCTTGTTGCGGGCACGGGCCTGCCTTACAGGCATAGCACGCACGGCAGAAGCCAATCTGCTTACCTGCCAACGAGAACTTTTCCACGAAGTGGCCCGCTTCGCGCGCACCTGCCACAAAACGATCACAGAGGGTTTCAGAATTGCCGCTCTTACGGGGGCTACCAGAGAGGACGAGGACTTTCTTCATAATGCATTCACTTTCTTAAAAAAGATATTCGCAAAGCCGTTGTTTCACGGCTTCACTCACGGGCAATTGCCCTAAAAAGATGGAGGGTTTCGGCGTGCCATGGAAGTCGCTGCCGACCGAGGGCACAAGCTTTAACCGGTTGGCGATGCGAAGCAAGGCAACGGTGGTTTCGGTGTCATAGGTGGAGTAAAAGCACTCCATCCCAACCAAACCTGCGTCCTTCAAGGCCGCAATCTTGGGTTCGAGTGCCTGCAAATCACGTTCCAAACTCAAGGGGTGCGCCATGATGACGATGCCACCTGCGGATTGAATCAAACGGATGCACTCCTCGGGAGAATAACGGAAACGGTCACGATAACAGAGCGCGCCCTTGCCGAGGAAGCGTTCGAAGGCCTCGGCGAGATCCTTCACCAAGCCACGCGCAATCAACGCTTGGGCGAAATGGACACGGCTGATGAGTTCATCACCGGCATAACGCGCCACTTCGTCCATCGTTAAATCAATCCCGTTTTCCTGAAAGGCCTTGAGCATCAAGTGGTTGCGCGCATCGCGTCCGCCCAACATCTGTTCAAAGGCCGATTGAAGCGCGGGGTCGTGGTGGTCAAAGCCGAGGCCCACCAAATGCAATTGGCCGTTGGGCACCTCTGCAGAGAGTTCGATACCGGGCACGCCGCGCAAGCCAAGGCGTTGGGCCTCGGCCAAGAATTCGTCCAAACCTTTGGCGCAGTCGTGGTCGGTGAGCGCCATCACATCCAATCCCGCCGCCTTGCCTGCACGGGCCAACTCGGATGGCGTTAAACTGCCATCACTCGCGGTAGAATGGGTATGCAAATCAATCATGGCTTCACTCCTCTTAAGGGTCGCACAACGCGGCTCAACAGTAAAGACAAAAACGCCCCTGCCCTTGTCGAGCAGAGGCGTTTATCCACATGCACTTAGTGCTTGGTGTAGGTGTTGTTCACCGTTTCAAAGGGTACCTTCGCGAAGAAGGAGGCGATTGCGGTATCGTAATCGGCGGTATGTGCGAAGGACTTCTTCATCAAGTAGAAGCGCGTTTCAAGCGAGAGCGTGCCATCGCAAGCGGCGAGTTCGTCCGTCAACTTGGCATAGTCCTGCGGATCGGTGACGGAAGCCACGCGCAAGTAGTTCTTTGCCGAAGCGCGCACCATGCAAGGACCGCCGATGTCAATGTTGGTACGGGCCTGTTCCGGCGTCACACCCGGCATCGCTACGGTGTTCTTGAAGGGATAGAGGTTGACCACCACCATGTCCAACGGCACTGCGTCCAAACGCTTGATGTCGGCCTGGTGATCGGCGTTGTAGGTTTCAGAGAGGATGCCCAAGTAGATCTTGAAGTCGAGCGTCTTCACCAAGCCGCCCTGCATTTCGGGCTGACCGGTGTAATCCGAGACGGCGACCAACTGCTTCTGCTGTTCGGGTGTCAACATATTCTTGATGGCGTTGTAGGTGCCACCCGTCGAATAGAGCGTCACGCCAGGGCAAGCGGCCAAGAGCGCAGGGATAAAGGTATCCAAGCCCGTCTTATCGGAAACACTAATGAGCACGTGCTTCACGGCGACGCGATTATCAATATCCTGAACGATGTTTAACATAAGTTTCTTCCTCTTAATCAACAATTCCACTCAATCAAACGCTTACGGCAATTCGCCCGTCAAACCATGATGACGGCAGTAATCCATGGCCGCTTGCAACACTTTACGGTTGGTCTCAATCAACGCAGGCTTCTTCGCGAAGGAACGTTCCAGCGCTTCAATCAGCAAATGAGCCGGAATGCTCAAGGCATCCAACGCAATCAAGCCGCCCAAGATCGCCACGTTCGCCGCCTTCGGCACGCCGTTAGCCATGGCGATTTCAATCGCAGGAATCTGCACAATGCGCACATCCTTCGGCAACTCTGCCGGCAAGACTACCGTCGAATCCACGAGCGCCAAACCACCCGGCTTCACGGTCTTCAAGTGCTTTGCGCAAGCCGCTTGGTTCATCACCACGAGCATTTCGGGATTTTCAACGGCAGGCGCGCCAATCGTGCGCGTCGAGGTCACCACCGTACAAGCGGCATCACCGCCACGTTGTTCGGGGCCGTAGCTCGGCAACCACGTGGTTTCCAAACCCATTGCGCGGGCCGCATCGGCAACGACAAGGCCCAAACTCAAGATGCCCTGGCCACCAAAGCCGGTAAACTTAAAGCGACGTTCCTTATCTTCGGCCGCCTCACACTTCGGATCTTCCGAACCATCATCGCCGAAGAACTTCGCCAAGTTCACCCACGTGGCGGGTTCGGGACGCACCTCAGCCTCAGCCGTACGGTCACGCAAGCAACCCAGCGGGTATTCCTTTTCAAGCTTTTCAATCACGAAGTTCGCGGCATCCAAGGGCGTACCACGCATGGAGGTGGGACACGGGGAGAGGATTTCAACGAAGGTGTAACCCTTGCGGTCACGTTGGATCTCAAGAGCCTTACGAATCGCCTGACGGGCCTTCATAATACGCTTGGTGTCCGCGACAGAGACGCGTTCGATATAAACAGGCAAGTCCAACTGGTTAATCAATTCGGCCATGTGCAACGGCATACCGTCGGTGGCCGGATTACGACCAAAGGGCGAGGTCGTGGTCTTCTGTCCAATCAAGGTCGTCGGTGCCATCTGGCCACCCGTCATACCATAGATGGAGTTGTTCACGAAGAAGACGGCCATATGTTCGCCACGTGCGGCGGCCTGCAAGGTGTGACCCAAGCCGATTGCGGCCAAGTCACCGTCACCCTGATAGGAAATCACGACAGCCTTGTCCTTCAAGCGACTGATGGCAGTAGCCATCGACGGCGCCTGACCGTGACCTGCGCTCACGCCACCCACGTCCCAGTAGTAATAACCGAAGACGGCGCAGCCGATGGGGTTCACGATGACCGTGCGGTCTTGCAAGCCCAAATCCACATAGGCTTCAGAGAGTAATTTGTGAATGATGCCGTGTCCGCAACCCGCGCAGTAATGCGTAATCCGGTTTTCAGAGCCGGAGCGCGTGAACACGTCAAACATACCTTTGGTTTCAAGCGTGGCCATTACAGGGCTCCTTTCACTGCGCGGATGATATCCTGAACGGGAATCAACATGCCGCCCATACGGTTAATCAGCCCCACGCCCTCTGCAGGAAGCAATCCTTCGCGCGCCAAGTGCAACACCACGTCATCGCGGAACTGACCTGCGCTCATTTCCACCGTAAAGAGGCGCTTCTTTGCCAACGGGCGCAACGCATCAATCGGGAATGGCGAAAGCGTAATCGGACGGAAGAGGCCCACCTTCACGCCCTCAGCACGCAGCGTATCCACCACCGTGCGAGCGTTACGGCTACTCGAACCATAGGCCATCAACACCACATCCGCATCATCGCAGAGGTAGCATTCGGCCATCTGGAAGGCCTTGTCCATCTTGGCATACTTGCGCTGCAACTTCACATTCATACGTTCCTGTGCAGGCGCATCCAAATAAATCGAGGTGAGCAAGTTGCGACGCGTTTCAGCCGTGCCCTGCGTTGCCCATGCAGTCGTATCAATGGGACCCATCTCCGCCTTCGGCAAACGCAAGGGTTCCATCATCTGGCCCAACTGACCATCCGAGAGCACAATTGCAGGCGTGCGATATTCAAAGGCCTTTTCAAAGGCGAGCATCGTCAAATCGCACATTTCCTGCACATTACCCGGTGCCAAGACGATGCAACGGTAACTACCGTGGCCGCCGCCCTTCACCACCTGGTTGTAGTCAGCCTGTTCGGGATAGACGTTGCCCAAACCCGGACCC
The DNA here is from genome assembly GCA_017548245.1 of Kiritimatiellia bacterium. Lineage (GTDB taxonomy): Bacteria > Verrucomicrobiota > Kiritimatiellia > RFP12 > DVOR01 > Spyradenecus. The sequence goes on from JAFYMU010000166.1 coordinate 5,507, forward strand.
GCGCGCATCACATCCACGATCACCGTGGGGATATCCGTTGCCGCCATATAAGAAATGGCCTCTTGCATCAACGAAAAGCCCGGGCCAGAGGTTGCGGTCAAGGCCTTACAACCTGCCGCCGCTGCGCCATAAAGCATGTACGCCACAGCATCTTCGCTCTCGCCTTGTACAAAAATGCGACCCGTTGCAGGGAAATACTCAGCCGCCTTATGCGCCACTTCAGAAGCAGGCGTGATGGGATACCCAAAATAACCCTCTGCTCCTGCGTACAAAGCGCCAATCACAACCGCTTCATTACCTTTGACAAACTTTGTCATTGCGCACCGCCTTTCGGAGCAACATCAGGCTTTTCCACATGAATCGCATAGGGTTCTGGGCAGTTATAGAAGCAAATGCCACAACCGATGCAACCCGAGCCCTTGTAAGCCACGGCCTTCACGCCAAAACGGTTATAGGTTTCAGAAATCTCAAGACAACCCTTCGGACAAGCCGCGACGCAACGTTCGCAACTCTTACAACTATCAGCTTCAATCCGAGGATACGGTAAATCAAACTGCTTTTCCACGCTTGTCTCCTTTCGGTTAAGCGGAAATAGGAAATATCAAAAGACATTTTCCACGTGCATAATAACAGTCTATCACAATACACCCCTTGCAAGCAATAGAAAGCCGTTCCATTTAACCCTCTTTCAATGGAAAAGTCTCCCATGCGAATCCATTTCGCGCCCCACCCCAAGCCAATCTACACCCGCGCCACCTTCAACAAGCGACGCAAAACACGCACGCGATGACGTTGCACCGCCTCCGAATCCACTGTTTCCAGCTGCGGATCCAAAGCGAACGGCCACCGCCCCTCCTCTGATTCTCCCTCCCCCTCAGATGCTAAACTTTCACGCGACAAACCCTGCTTCGCGAGCAACCGATCCGTCTCATCCATCCGTAACCGCGCCCGCTCTAGCAAATCACCCGAACGCTGCACCGTTCGCCGCACCTGCTTCAAAAAAGGCAACTCCTCTTCGCGCATCCCATTTCTCCTGTTGTTGGGTTCATCATAAGCCATCCGCACATCCCAACAAAAGGTTACACCACCCATGCCCATCCCCCAATAAAACGAAAAGAGACACCCTTTCGGATGTCTCTTTTCTTGGAATCAAGCCAAAGCTTACTTGTTGAGTGCTTCGGTGATTTCTGCGAGCTTAGCGGTGAGCGCAGCAGGAATGCGATCGCCGAACTTCTCCCAGGATTCCTTCACGCCAGCAACTTCCTTCTTCCAGCCTTCGATATCGACGGTGAGGAGTTCCTTGAGCGTTTCAGGAGTGGTTTCGCAACCTTCCAAATCGATTGCATCGTCGGTCGGCATGATACCGATAGGCGTGACCTTCGTAGAAGCCTTGCCTTCGATAGCTTCGCAGACCCACTTGAGCACGCGGCTGTTGTCGCCGAAGCCAGGCCACATGAAGTTGCCATCAGCATCCTTGCGGAACCAGTTCACGAAGAACACCTTCGGGAGCTTGTCAGCGTCAACCTTGTCAGCCATGGAGAGCCAGTGACCGAAGTAGTCAGCCATGTTGTAACCGCAGAACGGGAGCATTGCCATCGGGTCACGACGCACCTGACCGATCTGGTCGGAGATCACAGCAGCGGTCACTTCGGAACCAGCAGCAGAACCCATGTACACGCCGTGAGCCCAGTCGGTAGCCATGTTGACCAACGGAATCGTGGACGGACGACGACCGCCGAAGAGGATAGCATCCACCGGCACGCCAGCAGGATCTTCCCATTCCTTAGCGATCACAGGGCACTGATCAGCCGGAGCGGTGAAACGAGAGTTCGGGTGAGCAGCCTTGATGAATTCGCCAGTGCCGTCAGCGTTAGCGACCATCTTGTTCGGCTTTTCCTTAGAAGCGTAGCAATCGTTGCCCTTCCAGTCGATACCGTGAGCAGGAGCAGGCACGCCCATGTCTTCCCACCACACATCGCCGTCGTCGGTGAGCACCACGTTGGTGAAGATGGTGTTAGCGCGGCAAGCTTCGAGAGCGTTGGGGTTGGAGACCTTGGAGGTACCCGGAGCCACGCCGAAGAAGCCGTTTTCAGGGTTGATCGCGTGGAGCTTGCCGGTGTTCTTGTCGGCGTGGATCCATGCGATATCGTCACCGCAGGTTTCAACCTTCCAACCAGGGAGGGTCGGCAACATCATGGCGAGGTTGGTCTTACCGCAAGCCGAGGGGAATGCAGCCGTCACGAAGTAGCTCTTGTTTTCAGGGCTGGTCAGCTTCAAGATGAGCATGTGTTCAGCCATCCAACCTTCCTTCTTAGCGAGAGCGGAAGCGATACGGAGAGCGAAGCACTTCTTACCGAGAAGAGCGTTACCGCCGTAACCCGAACCGAAGGACCAAATGGCTTCTTCGCCCGGATCGGTGAACTGAGTGATGTACTTCTTTTCCATCGGAGCGCAAGGCCATGCGACGTCTTCCTGGCCGGGTTCGAGCGGAGCGCCCACAGAGTGGTAGCACTTCACGAATTCAGCGCCCTTGTTGATGAGATCGAGAGCAGCGTCGCCCATGCGGGTCATAATGCGCATGTTGCAAACGACGTATGCAGAGTCGGTGAGTTCCACACCGAGCTTCGAGAGAGGAGAACCGATGGGGCCCATGGAGTAAGGGATCACATAGAGGGTACGACCCTTCATGCAGCCCTTGTAGAGTTCCCACATGATCTTCTTCATTTCGGCCGGATCCATCCAGTTGTTGGTCGGACCTGCATCATCCTTGTTCTTGCAGCAGATGTAGGTGCGGCCTTCAACGCGAGCCACGTCAGATTCATGCGAGCGAACGAGATAGCAGCCCGGGCGCTTTTCTTCGTTCAACTTAATCCATGCACCACGTGCGACTTCTGCCGCAGCGAGAGCATCGTATTCTTCCTTAGAACCATTGCAAACGACGATTTTGTCAGGGGTTGCGTGGTCAGCGAATTCCTTCACCCATGCCTTCAACTCAGGGTTGGTGATCTTATCAAGGCAGCAGCAGCTCATGTAGCTTCTCCGATGTGTTGATTCTGTTCTTGTAAGCGTTTGCCATTGGCTTGGCCGCGCACTCGCGCTTCCGCCACAACTGGCATCAAACGCTCCACATTATACCGCAGATTTACGCCTGAACGCAAGCACCCTTTTTCGCAATCCCCCCGAAATCGTTCCAAAGAGGTACGAATTCACGCACCACGCCCACACAATAAAGAAAACAGGCCCAGCTGGGCCTGTTTTCAAGGAGAGCAGATGTGGAACGCAATCATGGGATATAACGCCCCGCCCTCCAATTCATCAACGCTTCTGCCAATCGTGGAACATTCGCGCCCTCAATCAACATGATATTTCTAGAGTTCCGAATGCGCTCCAACACCATCCCCTCTTGTTGTTTAGCCG
>JAFYMU010000167.1 GCA_017548245.1 Kiritimatiellia bacterium
GTGACGGCTCCGGGTGCAGGGTTCGCCACGGATACGAACTGTGTAACCTTGCTCTTCCCTGATGGCCGACGCGAAGCTATCTCGCTGCGCTCCACGTTGGAGATTGCGCAGGAGATTGTGGCGAAGATTGCCACTTTGCGTTAAGGTTTTAACAGTTTGAGAGAACAAAAATGCCACGGGTTACCGTGGCATTTTTTTATGGAGTCGCAGGATTGCGATGATAACAGGAAGGCTAACAAGGAGCATGAGGGCAAAGGCGTAACGCAAGCCCGTGGCAGCGGCGATGTAGCCGATTAAGGGGGGCGTTACAAGGAAGCCAAAGAACCCAATCGTGGAGATTTCGGCGATGGCAATGCCTGGGGACAGGTCTTTGCACGAACCCGCAAGGCTGCAACAGAGCGGAACGATGGCGCTTGTACCACAACCGATTAGGGCAAAGCCAAAGACGGTTGCGGGGAGGCTAATGGCCGTGAGGGTGGGGCTCATGACCGTGATGAAGAAGCCGAGGGTAATGGCCATCGAACAACAGAGGAGGATGCGGAAGGCACCCCAACGGTTGACGAGGCGGTCGATAATGAAGCGTCCCGAGACCATCGTGCAGAGATAGGCGAAGTAGGCGATGCCTTGCGTCTTCGTGGGCACGAGGAGCACCTCTTTGAGATAGAGGCTGCTCCAATCATAGACGGTGCCTTCGCAGGCCATACAACCAAAACAGGCAATGCCGAGCCAACAGATGGTGGGCGTAAAGCTCCAATTGGAGAGGCCACGCGCGGGGGTGTCTTCGCTCTTTTGCGGCGGCGGATCTTCGGCAAGCGCGCCTCCCGAGAAGGAGAGGAGGGTGGCAGCGGCAAGGGCAAGGAGGATGAAGTGTAGGGTTGGGCCAACCTGAAGGGCGGTGAAGCCGATGGCCGAACCCACTGCAACGAGTCCTGCAACGGACCACATCCCATGGAAAAAGGCCATGATACTGCGGCCATAGCGTTGTTCCAAGAAGACGCCTTGGGTGTTGGCGGCGGTGTTGGAGAGGTTGGCCACGGCACCTGTTAAGAAGAGGAGGATACCCAAGGTGAGGGCCGAGGGGGCCAAGCCCAAGAGGATGAGCATGGAGGGATAGAGGAAGCCGGCAAGGATGAGGGTGGGGCGGCTGCCAAAGTGTTTGACGGCGAGTCCATTGGGGAGGATGGAGAGGAATTGGCCGGCGGGAAGGAGGAAGAGTAGGGTGCCGAGTTGGGCGTCGTTGAGGAGGAGCTTGGCCTTAATGTCAGGAATGCGCGAACACCAGGTGGCGAACATTGCCCCTTGGATAAAGAAGGAACAACACACCGCGATGCGCGTGCGCACGAGTGTGTTGAGTCGGGGCAAGAAGAAGCGCGACAAGAGGAGCGGTCGAGGGGAGGTGGACATTGGGGCCACCTCCTTAGACGAGCAAGCCATCGTTGAGGGTGAGGGTGCGCGAACAACGAGCGGCGGTCTCGGGGTTGTGGGTGACCATGACCAAGACGGTATTGCGTTCGCGCGTCAACTCAAAGAGCAAGTCCATGACGTGGTCGCCGGTGACGGTGTCAAGGTTGCCCGTGGGTTCGTCCGCAAGGATGAGCGGCGGCTCATTCATGAGGGCACGCGCAATGGCGGCACGTTGCTGTTCGCCACCCGAGAGTTCCTGCGGTTTGTGGTTGAGACGGTTGGAGAGCCCGACGCGTTCGAGCAACATCTCGGCGCGCACCATCATCTCCTTGCGGGAACGTTTCCCGAGTGCCATGGCAGGAAGGATGACATTTTCCGCGATGGTCATCTCTGGAAGGAGGTGGTAGGCTTGGAAGACAAAGCCAATCTGAGCGGCACGCAAAAGGGTGCGTTTGCGTTCGGAGAGCTTGTACAAATCCTGACCATTGATAAAGACTTTGCCTGCATCGGGTTTGTCAAGGCCGCCCAAGAGATGCATGAGGGTGGACTTACCCGAACCGCTTCGGCCGATGATGGCAACGCTTTCGCCCGGCGATGTGGTAAAGGAGGCACCACAGAGAACGTTGATTTGCTTGCCTTGCAGTGCGTAATGTTTGTAGAGATTGGTGGCCGCGAGAGGGGCATTCGTAGGCATAATTATTCCTTTCGCAACGCGTCAATGGGGTTCATCGCCGCCGCACGCCATGCAGGGAGGAGGGAGGCTAACGCACAGAAGAGGACAACCAAAAGGGCGACTTGGACAATTTCCATCGGCACGACACGCCACGGGAGGGCGTCCAAACCGTAGACTGCCTTGGGGAAGACTTCGAGGCCGAAGGAACCGAGACCGTCAACAATGTTTTGCAAGTTGTGCAAGACGAGGAAGGCCAAGCCAATGCCGAGCGCGGTGCCCACGATGCACTGGATCCAACCGTAGAGCACGAAGGTCATCGTCAGCTGGGTGGTCGAGAAGCCGAGCGATTTTAGGAGGCCGACTTCGTGGGTCTTTTGGATGGTAATCACGATAATGGTATTGACCACGCAGAAGATGGCGACCACGCTGATGAAGATCAAGAGAAGGGTCATCATATTCTTTTCGGTGGCAACGGCATTGAAGATGAGGCTGTCGAGTTCCTGCCAGGTATTGACGCGCACCGCAGAGGTGTGCAAGACGTCAAAGGTGGCGCGGCGGACTTCGGCGACAAGGCCTTGCGAGTAGCCGCCCTGATACCATGGGCGCAGGGTTTGCGGCGATTCAACGCGGATATTAATGCTATTGGCGCCTTCGGGAACGCCCGCCAAATCACGCGCAATGGGCAGGGAAACGAAGACGTAGCCGCCGTCAAATTCGGCTTGACCTGTAGAGAAAACGCCAGAGACGTAGAGGCGTTCGGGGAAGTAAATCTCCTCCTTGTCAATGAGATTCATCGGAGAGTAGAGCAAGAGTTCGTCGCCGACGCCCACGCCGAGTTGACGCGCCATATCAACGCCAATGACGACGCTGGTGTCGTCTAGGTCAAACTTGCCATTCCACATCTCAAGGGAGGGTAACATCTTTTGGATGCGTTCGGCATCAACACCCAAGAGGACGGGCGCCAAGATGCGTTTGTTGTATTCGGCCAAGACGCGGGTTTCCACGCATGGCGAAGAGGCAACCACGCCAGGGAGTTGGTCATAACGGTTGCAGAGTTCGTCAATCGAACGCAAGGAGCCACGATAGCTTGGGCGAACGACGATGTGGGGTTTGAAATCCAAGATTTTGGTTTGCCAGGTGTCACCGAAGCCGGTAAAGACGGCACGAACAATAATGACGATGGCGACACCAATGGTCACGCCCAGAATCGAGAGAAGGGTTACAATCGAGGCAATGCCACGACGTGGGCGTAAATATTTAAGAGCGAGGAAGAGAGAGAACATAACAGCGAAC
>JAFYMU010000168.1 GCA_017548245.1 Kiritimatiellia bacterium
CGGTTGGTCTGTCTCGGACGGAGCAAGCCGCGCTTCATGTTGCGTCTTAGCGGTTCCACACGCTGGCATTGCTTTTACACAGACGTCTTCTTTTAAGGCAAGAGGCGAGTGGCGATGGTGTGCCAGTTGTAGGCGGTGGCGGCTTGATCAAAGAGCTGCGCAAAACGGTGTTCGCGCGCTTCAGGCGAGAGCGCCATTAGGCGTTGGAGTGCTGTTGCAAGGGCTTCGGCGGAAATATCCACCCAGTCTTCGCCCAAGATGGACCACGGCGCGCCTTTGGTGCAGATCACAGGGGTTCGGCACCACAAGGCCTCGGCTACGATAATGCCAAAGTTCTCACTTCGGGTCGGTAAGACCATGATGGAGGCCGACTTCAACAAGCGCACCTTATCCTCGCCATAGCACGGCGGCAATTGACGCACACCTGGCACCGAGGGAATCGTGGCACCATCGGCAGGGCCCGCAATAATAAGTTCCCATTCCTTGGAGGGTGCGAGCGATTGCCACGCTTCCAAGAGTAAATCCAACCCCTTGAGCGGATGTAAGCGTCCCAAATAGAGCACGGACTTCGTTCGTTCCTGCGCCGGCACACGATCAAATAACGCGCCATCGACCCCATTGGGCACAATGCGAATCGGCGGGCAAAGCGTTCCTAAGGCCTCACGCATCCACGCGGCTTCGGTTTCAGCCGTGGCGTGCAACCATGCGGCGCGAATTAAATTCTGCCGATCAAAGAGACGCCATGCTAACCCCTTACGAACCCTGCCATAGGCACGCCGAACCGGATCCAAGCACCCCTGCGGTGCCACGCTATAGGGCACCCCAAGGGTTCGAGCTCGCGCAGCGGCCCACCACACCGGAAAGGTCCAACAGGAGTAGAGGTAGAGATGGGCGGCATCACGTAAAAAATCATCTAAATGACAGGCGAGGTCAAACGAGAGAAAGAGTTTTTTCAGAATGGGCGAACGGTGAAAGACGCGCACATCCACCCCAGCCTCACGGCAGCTCGCCACGAGGGGATGTTCCACCTCGCCATCCAAAAAGAGCAAGGACACCGCATGGCCCGCCTGAGCCTGCGCCAACGCGGTGGCGGCAACCAATTCAGAAAGCCCGCCCCCATTGGCCCAACAGCCAGCCACGAGGTGAACCAACCGTTTTGCGTGCGTTGTCCTTGCTGATGAGCTCATGCGTCGTTCGCTCCCTTAGGCTTCAAAATAGGTGTACCCGCGCAACCCACTGGCGTAGGCTTCCAAGATGCTGCGGCGTTCCTCAGCCGTGATGCTCCGTTTTTTCAACGCGCGATCGGTGAGGCGACGGAACCGCGAGACGAGATCCGAAGTGTCATACTCCACATAAGAGAGCACCTTCTCCACGGTATCCCCTTCGACCTCTTCAGTAAATTCGAGTTCGCCATCGTCATCCAAACGAATCGAGACCACGTTCGTATCGCCAAAGAGATTGTGCAAGTCGCCCAAGGTCTCCTGGTAAGCGCCCACCAAGAAGGCTCCCAAGATGTAATCCTCATCCTTCTTGAAGACGTGCAACGGCAATGCGTGTTTCACATCGTGCAAATCGATAAACTTGTCAATCTGCCCATCGCAGTCACAGGTGATATCTGAGAGATGCGCCGTGCGCGTGGGGCGTTCGCACAACCGGTGAATCGGCATGATGGGGAAGAGTTGGTCAATCGCCCAAGCATCCGGGAGCGACTGGAAGACCGAGAAGTTGCAATAGTAGATGTCGGCCATCGCATCATCCAAGCCACGCAAATCCTCAGGCACATACTTGAGTTGCGGCACCTCGGCACGAATGCGCGTCAAGATTGACCAAAAGACGCGATCAGCGGCGGCGTGTTGACGCAAGGAGACCAAGCCCTGCTTAAAGGCCTTATGAACTTCTTCGCGATAGTACAAGGCATCGTTAAAATATTCAGAGAGATTTTTGGTGCGTAACTGTTTTGCCACATCCAAGAGGTTCGCAATGCATTCCGGCAACGCTTCATCGGCCAACAACGCCTCCGACTCCGCTTCATGCACCTCAAAGCCTGCGGTCGCGAGGACATCCACCAAGAGCACCGAGTAGTAACCAATCAGGGCGCGCCCCGATTCGCTGATAATCGTCGGATGCGGCACATGGGCTTGGTCACAGGCATTCATGATGCCTTCCACCACGTCCGCGCAGTATTCGGCGATATCGTAGTTCGCACTGCTCTCAAAGTTCGTATGACTGCCATCGTAGTCAATGGCCAAACCGCCACCGATGTCAAAGATCCCCATCGGCGCGCCCTCTTTCACCAACCCCACATAGAAACGCGAGGCCTCCTTGATGGTGTCACGAATCTCACGGATATTCGGCACTTGCGAACCCAAATGGTAGTGCAACATCTCCAAGCAATCCAAGGAATCCGCATCGCGAAGCCGATCCACTGCCTGAATCAATTGCGCGGGCGTTAAACCAAAGACCGAACGGTCCCCGCCGCTCTCGCTCCACTTCCCGCCCACCTTACTGCTCAACTTCACACGCACACCAATGCGCGGTTTAACGTTGAGCCGCTTCGCCGTTTCCAAAATAATGTCGAGTTCTTCCAAGCTCTCCAAGACCAACATCGTCTGGAGCCCCATCTTCAACGATGACAAGGCCAACGAGACAAACTCTTCATCCTTGTAACCATTGCAAACGATATACGCTTCGGGATCGTGCATGTAGGCAAGCGCAGCAATCAACTCCGCCTTCGAACCCGCCTCTAAACCGTGGTGATAGGCCTTGTCATAGGTCACCACATCCTGCACCGCCTGTTGCTGTTGGTTCACCTTA
>JAFYMU010000169.1 GCA_017548245.1 Kiritimatiellia bacterium
ACACTATCAGTTGAACATGGACATCATCGGTTCGCAAGATGTGCTTTGCGAAGCTGAGATTTTGGGCGCCGCCGTGTGGGCGATGCGCGCGATGGGCATGCCGGATAACGCTTGGCACATCCATGTGTCGAGCCGCGCCTTGTTGGGTGAATTGCTCGCCGTGAGTGGCATTGCTGAAGCGCAGCATCCTGCCGTCTTTATCGCTTTGGACAAGCGTGGTAAGATTTCGGATGAAGAAATCGCCTCCTTGTTGCGTGCAGAAGGGTTGGATGACAGCGCAATCGAAAAGACCTTTAAGTTGTTGGCCGTGAACTCGCTTGACGAAGCGGCTGCTTTGGCGGGTGCGGATTCGCCTGCAATTCAGAATCTCAAGGCCTTGTTTGAAACAGCAAAGGCAATGGGCTACGCTGATTTGTTGATGTTCGACATCGCCGTGATTCGCGGTTTGTCCTACTACACGGGTATTGTCTTTGAAGCCTTTGATGCGCAACGCAAGTTCCGCGCGATCTTCGGTGGCGGCCGCTATGACTCGCTCTTGGCGTTGGTTGGTGGCCAACCGATGCCGGCTGTTGGTATGGGCTTTGGTGACGTGGTCGTGGGCGAAGTGCTGCGCGAAATCCTCGGTGAAGAAGCACCTGTGGCTCGTGAAGGCTACTGCGTGGGCTACATGACGGACGCAGAACGTCCGGCCGCGATTGCCTTGGCAACCCGTTTGCGCGCAGAAAATCAGCGCGTGGATTTGTCGCTGACGGCGCAGAAGCCGAAGCATTTCTTCGGTAAAGCCGGTAACTCGAGCGCCCGTTTTGCCATCTTTTTGGGCCCAGATGATGTGGCTTCTGGCGTGGCCCAAGTGAAGGATTTGCAGACGCGCGATGCGCAACAAATGAAACTTTAACGGTTAAGACTTGCTACAAACGCTGATTTGTGGCATACTATGCGCGTTTTTTAACTAAAAAGGATTTATTTTTATTATGTCGATTGCTCTTGGTTTGCCGAAAGGTTCGCTGCAAGACTCCACGTTTAATTTGATGAAGCGTGCAGGTTTTTCGATCTCTTGCTCTTCGCGTTCCTACATTCCAACTGTGAATGACCCTGAATTGAAGTGCCGCTTGATTCGTCCGCAGGAAATTGCGCGTTATGTGGAATTGGGCCTCTTGGATGCAGGTATTACAGGCTTTGACTGGATTTACGAAAACGGTTCTGACGTACACGAAGTTTGCGAAATGTGCTACTCCAAGGCCACAAGCCGCCCTGTTCGCTGGGTGGTGGCTGTGCCGAACGATTCGCCCATTCAGTCCGTGAAGGATTTGGAAGGTAAGCGCATCGCAACTGAAGCCGTTGGCTTGGCTCGCCGCTATTTGGAACAGAATGGCGTGAACGCAACGGTTGAATTCTCCTGGGGCGCAACGGAAGTGAAGGCTCCTGAATTGGTGGACGCCATCATCGAATTGACCGAAACCGGCAGTTCCTTGCGCGCCAATAACTTGCGCATCATTGATACCGTTTTGACTTCGACCACCCGTTTGATTGCTAACAAGACGGCGTGGAATGACCCTGCAAAGCGCGAAAAGATCGAACAGATCGCTATGTTGCTTCAGGGTGCCTTGGCTGCCGAAAGCCGCGTTCTCTTGAAGATGAACGCGCCTGAAAGCCAAGTGCCTGCTATTACGAATCTTCTGCCCTCGCTTCATGCACCTACCGTGAATCGTATCAGCTCTGATGGCTGGGTCGCGATTGAAACGGTAATTCTCGAAGATGAGGTAAGAGATATTATTCCCGCGCTGCGTGCCGCAGGTGCGCAGGGCATCATTGAACTGGCCCTCAACAAGGTCATTTTCTAACCCAACACACCAAGGAGCACGAACGTGGGTTCTATCAAGAAAAAACGTCGCGCCAAGATGTCCAAGCACAAATACCGCAAACGCATCAAGGCCAACCGTCACAAGAAGTAAGCCTTGTGCTTGCTGAAAAGCCTCGGGTCTCCCGGGGCTTTTCTTTTTATCTGCGGCTGATATCGGTTTTATCTACGCCTTGTTTTGCTTCGCCTACGTCTCGTAAGGGCTTTATCTGCATCTTGCTTTGTTCGCGTCCTTTTAGGGCTTTATCTACGTCGTTCTATTTCTTTGGTTTGCGCGGGGGCCGTGCTTTCGCTGCGTCTTGTTGTGTGTGTGAAATAAGGGTAGGGGCCTGATTGGTGGTAGAGGGGGTGGCATTGAGGTGGGGATAAGTGGAAGGAGGAGGGGATTTCGTGTAATGCGCAAGTGAAGTAACGCAGCTTTTTAAAATCGTTTCAAATAAGGGCAAAAAAGGGTCACACAAGAATTAAAAAAAGAAAACAAGATAAAGTGTTTGTAATTAAAAGGATTTGAATTATTTAGAAAGCCTGAAAAAGGCTAATTAATACTATATATTGTGTGTTGACACGTCTGTGTGTAGCATATATTGTTTGACAAGCCTTTTTATCTTTCGTATTCTATTGCACGTTTCATCTGCATTTTAAGCATGTCGCGTGATGTGCTAGTCAGATACCTCCACTTCCTGAAACTCTGAGGAGTTCCACAACATGATTAAGACCGTAATCAAGCGTGATGGACGTCAAGTGCCGTTCAATCTCGCTAAGATTGCTACGGCAATCTTGAAGGCCTTGGCGCAAACCCGTACCAGCGAACAACTTGCTGATAAAGATGACTTCGAATTGGAAGCATTGGCAAACAAGTTGGCTGAAGAAGCAACGCGTAAGGTGACGATTGAAGCGCCTGATATCGAACAGATTCAAGACGCTGTTGAACGCGTGTTGATGGATCATAATTTCCCCAATACTGCAAAGAGCTACATTCTCTATCGTGCAGATCGTTCGCGTGCTCGTGAACGCAACACGAAGTTGATGCGTACCCTCTCGGACATCGTCTACTCGTCGGCAAAGGACTCGGATGTCAAGCGTGAAAACGCAAACATTGACGGTGATACCGCAATGGGTTCGATGTTGAAGTTCGGTTCGGAGAGCTCGAAGCAGTTCTACATTGACAATATGTTGCGTCCGGAAGTGGCGCGTGCTCACGAGCAGGGCGACATCCATATCCATGACTTGGACTTCTATAGCTTGACGATGACGTGCTGCCAGATTGACTTGGTCGATTTGTTGGGCCGCGGTTTCAGCACGGGCCATGGTTTCCTCCGTCCGCCGCGTGATATCCGTTCGTTCGCTGCTTTGGCTTGCATCGCTATTCAGTCGAACCAGAACGACCAGCACGGTGGTCAGTCGGTGCCGAACTTCGATTACGCCATGGCCAACGGTGTGCGTATGACCTATACGCGTCACTACAAGTCGGCAATGCGCGAAGCCATTGAATTGCTCTGCAACGACAAGGAATTGGCCGCACGCTTTGAAGTCGCAGGCGCTCCGACGATTGCTCAGGCTGATGACGCTGCCTATTTGACGGCAGAAGCCGATGCATTGCGCGCCGCAGGCGTTGAAGAAGCCTTGATTCCGCGTATTCAGTCCTTTGTGCGTGACCACGCTTGGGCTGACACCGATCGTGACACCTATCAGGCAATGGAAGCCTTGGTGCACAACTTGAACTCGATGCACTCGCGTGCAGGTGCTCAGACACCGTTCTCCTCCATCAACTATGGTACGGATGTGACCCCTGAAGGTCGCATGGTGATGAAGAACCTCTTGAAGGCAACGCAGGCGGGTTTGGGTGATGGTGAAACGCCGATCTTCCCGATTCAGATCTTCCGCGTGAAGAAGGGCGTGAACTGCGATCCCGATGATCCGAACTACGACCTCTTCAAGTTGGCTTGCGAAGTGAGCGCCAAGCGCCTCTTCCCGAACTTCTGCTTCCAGGATGCTCCGTTCAACGCCGCACTCTATCGCGAAGGCCATCCGGAAACGGAAATCAGCTACATGGGTTGCCGCACCCGCGTGGGCACGAACGTCTACGATCCCTCGAAGTCGCAGGTGTGGAAGCGCGGTAACTTGAGCTTCACCTCCATTAACTTGCCGCGCCTGGCCATTCAGAGCCATGGCAACATCCGCACGTTCTACGCTCAGTTGGACGACATGTTGCAGTTGGTGCGTGACCAGTTGTTGGATCGCTTCGAAGTGCAGGCACGCAAGCGCGTTCGCAACTTCCCTTACTTGATGGGCGAGGGCATCTGGTTGGATTCTGAAAAGTTGAGCCCCGATGACGAAGTGCGCGAAGTGATTAAGCACGGTTCGTTGACCTTCGGCTTCATCGGTTTGGCAGAAACCTTGAAGAGCTTGATTGGTAAGCACCACGGCGAAAGCGCTGAAGCACAGAAGTTGGGTCTCGAAATCGTAACGCATATGCGTGACTACGCTGATCGTTGCGCTAAGGAAACGGGTTTGAACTTCACCTTGATCGGTACGCCCGCAGAGGGCCTTTCGGGTCGCTTCGTGCGAATGGACCGCAAGCGTTTCGGTTCCATCTCCGAAATCACCGACCGTGAATACTACACCAACTCCTTCCACGTGCCGGTCTACTTCCCCATCAGCGCCTTCCGTAAGGTCGAGATTGAAGCACCGTATCATGCCTTGACGAATGGTGGTCACATCACCTACGTGGAATTGAACGGTAAGATGGCTGACAATCCTGAAGCCTTTGAAAAGATTGTGCGTCACATGGCGGCATGCGGCATCGGTTACGGTTCGGTCAACCACCCGTTGGATCGCGACCCCGTCTGCGGTTATCGCGGCATCATCGACGACGTGTGCCCCAATTGCGGCCGTCGCGAAGATGATGGTGGCCCGTGTTTCGAACGTATCCGTCGTATTACGGGCTACTTGGTTGGTACCTTGGATCGCTTTAACAACGCCAAGGCCGCTGAAGTCCGCGATCGCGTGAAACACCTCTAATTCAAATCCAACAGAGGCGCAGATAACAGTTTAATGTTCTGCAAAGCGTGTTTCGGTGAATTCGCCGAAGCACGCTTCTTCTGACCCCTTGACGCTGCCGCACCGATCAAATGCCACTCATGTTACGCATAGCAGGAACGATTCCCGAGTCCATCGTTGATGGGCCAGGGTTCCGTTTTGCATTGTTTACACAAGGCTGTCCGCACCATTGTCCAGGCTGTCACAATCCTCAAACGCACAATCCAGAGGGTGGGCGACAGGTGTCGTTATTGGCTTTGATGCGACAGATTTGGCAGTCGCGAGCACATATTGATGGGGTGACCTTTTCGGGTGGCGACCCCTTCTGCCAACCGCTTCCGTTGTATCACTTAGCACGTTGGTGTCACCGTTTGGGGCTTGATGTGATGGCCTACTCGGGATGGACATTGGAAGAATTGCGTGCAAAACCCGAGTGCCGTAATCTGTTGAACGAGATTGATATCTTGGTAGATGGGCGTTTTATCATTGCGCGAAAAACCCTTACCATGCGTTTTCGAGGCTCTTCTAACCAACGTCTCTACCACCTCAAACACGGCGAAGTCATCTCTGTAGAGTAAAAAATGTGACAAAAGGACGCTTTTCTGCTTTGTATTATGGAAAAGTGCTTTTATTTTTGCTCAAAAACGTGTATACTACCCTAACAATTTGAGTTGGAAAGAAAAATTTTGAAACGTTTCCAAGGATAAACAATGAACGAGACCGTACAGTCGACGCCTGCCGCAGTTACTGCAGGTACTACACAACCCGTTGATGCACAGCCTGCTCAAGCACCGCAGGGTAGCATGTTGGGTGGCTTCCTCCCCATCATTTTGATTTTTGGTGTGTTTTATTTCATGATGATTCGCCCGCAGCAGCGCAAGGAAAAAGAACGTCAGAAGATGATTGCTGCGCTCCGTGCTGGTCGTCGCGTGTCCTTCGCTGGTGGTTTGATTGGTACCATCGTTGAAGCCAAGGATGAAACGTTCGTGATTGAAATTTGTTCGGGTACAACGGTTGAAGTGGCTCGTGGAGCCGTCGTCGCCGCGTTGGACTTGGATGTCGAACAAAAGTAAGTTGGAGCAGTAACAATGTTGAACTTTAAAGAGTTGGATACTCCGAGCTTGGTGAAGTGGTCGATTTTGGCCGCGTTGGTGGCATTTTCGTGCTACGTGACCTTCCCGGCAAAGGAAAAAATCCGTTTGGGTCTCGACCTCAAGGGTGGTACGAGCTTCACGGTGCAGATTGACGAAGCCAAGTTGGTGGAAGATTTGAAGGCTCAGAACTATGTGAAGGCCAAAATCGACCCCGCTACCGCTACCGAAGAACAGCACGCCAAAATCGCTGAGCAGGCTAAGATTGAAGCTCAGAACACGATGACGGGCGCTGATGATTTGACGCTTGAAGTGTTGCGTAAGCGTATCGACGCAATCGGCACGAACGAACCGATTATTGCGAAGGGTAGCGAACACCGCATTTTGATTCAGATTCCTGGTGCTGACGCAGAACAGGCGCGCCTCGCTGAACAGTCGGTGAAGAGCGCCGCCTTCTTGGAATTCCGTTTGGTGCATAAGGACAATGACACCAAGGTGCGCGAAGTGATGGATAGCACGCGTACGCCGGATGGTTTCGAACGTAGCACGTGCAATGGTCGCATCTGCTTCGTCCGTAGCGCAGAATACTCGAAGTTGGCTGAAGCCTCTGACTTTGCTGTTAAGTTGGGCCGTTTCGCCGCTCCTTCGGCATTGTATGAATGCGTGATGGAAGAAATCGGCACCGATCCTGCAGGTCGTAAGGCCTATGTGCCGATGTTCGTCTCTCGTAGCCGCGAAGCAATCGTGGGCGGTGACACGGTGACGAGGGCTTATCCCGCCAAGAATCCGACCACGGGCCAGACGACCGTCTCGGTTGAATTTGACTCCGTTGGTACGCAGGCTTTCGCCAAGTTGACCGGCCGCTATGTGGGCCGCCAGTTGGCAATCGTGTTGGATGACATCGTGCACTCCGCACCGGTGTTGCGCTCCGAAATCTCCGATGGTCGTTGCGAAATCTTGGGTAACTTCACTTGGAAGACCGCTTCTGACCTCTCTGGCGTGTTGAATGCTGGTGCTTTGAAGGCTCCGATTCGCATCATTGAAACGCGTTCCGTGTCGCCGAGCTTGGGTGAAGAAGCCATCTCGAAGGGTACGCTTTCGGCCGCAATCGGTGTGCTCGCCGTCTTTGCGTTCATGTTGTACTACTACCTCTGCTGTGGTGTGGTGGCGAACATCGCTCTCTTGTTGAACATCATCCTCTGGCCCGCAGGCATGATTGCCGCATCTGGCTTGATGAGCGTCTTCATCTCTGATGGCACGGGCAGCACCGCATTGGGTCAGCTCCCTGTGTTGACCTTGCCGGGTATCGCAGGTTTGGTGCTTTCGGTCGGTATGGCTGTGGACGCTAACGTGCTTATTTTCGAACGCATCCGCGAAGAATTCCGTTCGGGCAAGACCGTGAAGAGCGCTGTTGCCGCAGGTTATGACCGCGCCTTCTTGGCCATCTTCGACTCCAACCTCACCACCTTGATTACCGGTGTGATTCTCTTCATCTTCGGTTCGGGTCCGATCCGTGGTTTCGCTGTGACCTTGTGCGGTGGTATCATCATCTCGATGTTCACGGCGTTGGTTGTGACGCGCTTGATCTTCAATCTCGTGGCAAAGGACACCACGAAGCCTTACAAGATGCAGCAGTGGGTCAAGGAAACCATTGACTTCGACTTCTTGCGTTGGGCTAAGCCTGCCGCAATCACCTCGGCCTCCATTATCGTGGTGACGCTCGGCATCTTCTTTGGCCGTGCGATTAAGAACCCCGCGAGCGTGATGGCTGTGGACTTCACCGGTGGTGTGGCATTGATTTACGAAGCAACGGATGCTACGGGCAACGTGATTCCGTTGGACACCGAAAAGGTGCGCGCGGTTGTGGCAAGCACGGGCGTGACCGACCAGACGGTGCAGAATACGATTGGTGAAAACGGCAAGACGCAGACCTTGGTGAAGACCTCCACTGTGAACTTGATGGTGAATGGTGCTGAAGAAGCTTCCGCCAACGTGATTGAAGCCGCTTTGGACGCTGCTTATCCTGAATACAAGGTGAAGCTCGAAAGCAAGGACTTGGTTGGCTCTCAGATTGGTTCTGAATTGAAGAAGGACGCTACGTGGGCAGTCATCATCTCCTTGATCTGCATCATCGTCTACGTCAGCTTGCGCTTCCAGTTCGGCTTTGCACTCGGTGGTGTGGTGGCATTGGCTCATGACGCCTTGATTACCTTGGGTATCTACACCTTCTTCGGTAACCAGGTGAGCTTGACCACGGTGGCCGCACTCTTGACGATTGTGGGTTACTCGATCAACGATACAATCGTGGTCTTTGACCGCATCCGCGAAGAAATGACGCGCGACGAAGAAACGCCGTTCCCTGCATTGGTGCGTAAGGCTTTGAATCAGACCTTGAGCCGCACCGTGTTGACGACGCTCTCGACCTTGTTGCCGGTCTGCGCCCTCTACTTCTTCGGTGGCGCTGCAATGCACGACTTTGCGTTCGCACTCTTCATTGGTATGCTCGTGGGTACCTATTCGACCCTCTTCATCGCTCCGATGGTGATGTTGGCTTGGTACCGTGGCAAGCGCCCGCGCAAGGCACTTCCGCTCGAAGCCGTCGTGGAACAGCAGCAATAAGCTTTTTTAGGAGAGATGGCAGAGCGGTTGAATGCGGCGGTCTTGAAAACCGTTGAATCGCAAGGTTCCGGGGGTTCGAATCCCTCTCTCTCCGCCAATTTTTAAAAGATTAACTTTTTTAAAACGCTTACTGTTAGATTACAGTAGGCGTTTTTTTATTGTCAACCATATAAAATATTAGAAACCGCAGCATTAATAAATGATTCACTCAATCTTGAATTTGAAATCGTTATCCTGCTGTTTCATTGTAATCGTCAAAATCCGTTAAAACATTCTTATTTATTCAAATCGGAATGTGTTACAATACACTTCGGTTGTAAGAATGTATTGATTGTATCATTACATTGCAGTAGAAATTCGCTAGCAGGAGACGATAATGGCTGAAGTTCGCGTTGAAAAGTGGAAACGGAATCTGCTTGATTTGTCGCTTCGAAATAGATTGCTGAATGTTAAGGATGGGAAGCACTTTCTTCCCTTGTCATGTAATGACATTGCCAAGTTAGAAGATTATTTATCGGCAAATAATACTATAAAGATTGAGACACCTCTCGCTCCAGCAGAATCTCAAAGACGATTAAGGGAAATTTATCGCGCAGGGCGTTTGGCAATTGAAGAGTTGGGGGTTAACTCCGTTTTTGTGGCGATTGGTTTTCTTGATTGGAATAAAGAACCGTCAGAAGAGATCTTCTATCGTGCCCCAATTCTGCTCGTCCCTGTTCGCTTGGAGCGTCAATCAGCATCAAGCGGTTATCGCATGGCGAGATTAGATGAAGAAACAAAATTAAATACCACTCTTGTAGCATTTCTCCGTGCTGAATTTGGAATAACAGTGCCAGAATTGGAACCATTACCAGAAGATGACTCTGGGGCAGATGTAGAAACCATTTTGACAATGACATCCAATGCGGTCGCCGAGAAAGGATGGCGAGTTTCAGCAGAAGCGTCGCTTGGCTTCTTCTCGTTTGGCAAGATTTCACTTTGGCAAGATTTAACATCGAATCTAGAGGCGATGCGTCGGAATCCGCTTGTTGACCACTTGGTAAGCGGAGGTCAAATCTATGATGACGGCATCAAGGTATTCCCTCCAAATGAGATTGCGACGCATTTGGACGCCACGAAATTATATTGTCCGTTGGGAGCAGATGCTTCGCAGTTGACCGCCATATTGTATTCTGAACTTGGAAAGTCCTTTGTTCTGCATGGGCCTCCAGGAACAGGTAAGTCGCAAACGATTACCAACATTATTGCGCATAATCTTGCACTTGGGCGACGTGTTCTTTTTGTTTCGGAAAAGAAAGCGGCGCTTGACGTTGTGTACAATCGTCTTCGTTCGGTTGGATTAGGGCCCTTTTGTCTTGAATTGCATTCAACGAAATCGGGTAAAGCTCAAGTCTTGTCACAGTTCGCTGAAGCACTCGCGGTCTCCTTGACTGGAGTCCCCTCCGGCCATCAAGGCGTGTGCACCTCTCTTATGGCGCAACGCAATGCTTTGGCTAAATATGTTCGGGCATTACATCACGTTTATCCGAATGGACGTTCAGCGTATGAACTTCTGTCACGTGCGATCGCTTCACATCCTGCGGCGAGTTCTAATTTAGTGCAAGGAAAGACATTATCCCATACAGCCGAAGAGGTAACCGCGCTTGAGTCTGCCGTTTCTGCCCTTGCCATGGAATGGAAAAGCGTCGATGGTAATGCCTATCAGGCATTGTCCCCTGTTCGTATTTCGGAATGGACGCCAGAATTAGAAATGCGCGTCCGAACAGCCGCCGAGAGAATGGTGCAGGTGCTCGACCAAGAAGCACCATTAGGATTAAAAGGACGTCTCAAACGTTTGTGGACAACCCTAATGCTCTGTCGATTAATCTCCTTTCCTTTCTTTGCACCAGCCACTGAGGCTCGAAAAATGGCAGAGGACGTGTTGACGCATTTGCCTGAGCTTCGTCTTGTTTCGGCTTATAAAAAGAAACGGCTTGCAGTGAAGCGAAAGGGGCTAGAAAAGATTGTTGAGGCGATGGAGTCTGGCGCTATTAAAACGGATGATGTAGGGGACGTATTTGCAGATGCTTATGCGGCTAAAATGCTCTCCGATTTGCTTTCATCAGAAAAGGCCCTTGCATCGTTCTCTGGTTTGAGCCAAGACGAATTGATTCGCTCTTTCCGAGAGGCAGATGCCCTCTATTTGGAAACGGTGAAGGCGCAACTATTCGCGTTGCTTTCCGCGCGTCTTCCCGCGGGTCGAACAATGGACTGTCCTGAAATGTCGGAACTTGGGGTTCTTAAACGCGAGTGTGAAAAGAAGACCAGACACAAGCCTGTTCGTCAGTTACTTTCAGAGATTAAGGGGATTGCGTCGCGCTTGAAACCGTGCTTTTTAATGAGCCCATTGTCAGTTTCGCAATATTTGACACTCGACTTAGAACCCTTTGATTTGGTCATCTTTGACGAAGCCTCTCAAATCCCTGTGTGGGATGCGGTTGGTGTAATCGCACGTGGAAAGCAAGTGATTGTTGTCGGTGATCCCAAACAGATGCCACCGACTAACTTCTTCCAAAAAGGTGTGAGTGCGTCCGAAGAAGAGGAGATGGAAACCGTTGAAGATATGGAGAGCATTCTTGACGAGGCGCTGGCGCTTGGAATGCACGCTTCATTTTTGAATTGGCATTATCGTAGTCGACATGAATCGTTGATTGCGTTTAGTAATAAGCGTTACTACAAGGATGGGCTCAACACCTTCCCTGCGTCAGTAAATTCAGAACGACTCGGCGTGAAATTGCACATTGTAGCGGATGGTGTCTATGATGCAAGTAATACGCGAACGAATCGGCGTGAAGCCGAGGCTCTTGTAGACTGGTTGTTCTCAGAAGCCATCCGCGATGATTCACATCGCAGTTTTGGCGTTGTCACTTTTAGCATGGCTCAAAAGAACCTCATCGAGGATCTAATTGAGAAGCGCAGGGCAGAACACCCAGAGGTTGATGCCTTTTTTGACGAGAGCAAAGAGGATGCGTTTTTTGTCAAAAACCTTGAGAATGTACAAGGTGATGAGCGTGATGTAATCGTCTTTTCCATTTGTTACGCACCCGATCTTAATGGTCATTTTGCCATGAATTTTGGACCACTGAATCGTCAGGGTGGAGAACGCCGCTTGAATGTTGCCGTAACTCGAGCACGTGAACAGGTTGTTGTTTTTTCGTCAATCCATGGTTCTCAGATTGATTTGCAACGGAGCAATGCGGTAGGCGTCAAACATTTACGCGAATTTTTAGAGTATGCCGAAAATAATGGCCAGATGTCTTCATCGGATTCGAATCGCCTTGATGCAGGTGTAATGGCAGAAGTCGCTGAATTGTTGTCTAAACATGGTTATTCGTGTAAAGCACAGGTGGGCGCATCTAATCGTAAGATTGATTTAGCGGTATATCGAGGTGCTGACGAGGGCAATGCGTGCGGCTTGCTGGGCATCCTTGGAGATGGCCCAGAGTATGGTTCTGATTTAACAGTACGTGACCGTGATTCGCTGCGCGTACAGATGTTACAGTCGCTAGGGTGGAATGTCTTTCGCCTTTGGAGTGTTGACTGGAGGCTTAATCGCGAACGTACCGAAAAACGTCTTTTAGAGACGCTTGAAAAGTTGGAAAAGGAGCCTAACGTATGCCTTCCAGCACAAATTGTAATCGCAAATGAGGTGAAAACACGCGCATTGCGCCCGATGCCGCTTGAAGATCTTCACATCGTAGTATCAAACGAGAAACGTGACCTAGAACGTGTTCCCATGGAAGAATTGAGACAATTGCGTGATGAGATTGTAAAAACTTTTGGAAAATGTCCAAACGACGTGCTTTGTCGTGAAATGGTGCGTCGTCTTGGGTATAGCATATTGTCACAAAAGGCGCGCAAGATTCTTGAATTACGATTGGAAATGATGGAAGACGCGAAATAGTAGTGCAGTAGCCTATATTCGCCATCTTTTTCATTTTCGTCTTAACCTTGCTTTATGATATACTAACGTGCCATGGACGTAGAAGCAAAAGTCTTAGATTTGATTCGTCGTACGGCGTGTGAATTGCCGTCGGATATTCTTGAAGCGCTTCAGGCTGCAAAAGAGCAGGAATATGAAGTGCCTGCACAATTAACATTGGACACAATCGCGCAAAATTGCGCCTTGGCTTGTCATCAGCATACACCCATGTGTCAAGATACGGGTACGTTGACCTTTTTCTGGAAGGTGCCCGCGGGGACTGCACAGCGTCCGCTCATCGAAGCCACCGCGGTTGCCGTTCGTCAAGCCACGCAACGCGGTTGGCTGCGCAAGAACACAATTGATACGCTTTCGGGTGCTTCTGTGGATGATAATGTCGCAGAGGGCATTCCGGTTCATCACTTTGAAGAGGCTGATGTGGCCCATCCTGAAGTCACCTTGTTGTTGAAGGGTGGCGGCAGTGAGAATATGAGCTGCCAATATTCGTTGCCGGATGCGCGTTTAGGCGCTGGGCGTGACTTGGCAGGGGTGCGTGCATGCGTGTTGGATGCGGTCAATCGCATTCAAGGGCAGGGGTGTTCACCGGGTATTTTGGGCATTTGCATTGGCGCAGATCGTGCCGAGGGTTATGCCGTTGCCAAACAACAGCTCTTGCGTCGCTTGGATGATGTCGCTTCCAATCCCGTCCTAGCTGAATTAGAAGGCCGTCTCTTAACGGAAGCGAATACATTGGGTGTTGGCCCGATGGGTTTGGGCGGTAAAACAACGCTTTTAGGGGTGAAGATGGCGGCTCGGACGCGTCTTCCCGCTTCGTATTTTGTAACGATTGCTTATTGTTGCTGGGCGTGTCGTCGTCAGACCGCGATCTTGAATTAAGGAGCAGCGCATGCGGACAATTAACTGTGATTACCTGGTGGTAGGCTCTGGCCTTGCAGGCGCGATGGCCGCCATAGGCTTGGCCGCCCATGGTCGCGTTTTGTTGGTTACGAAACGGACGTTGGATGAGTCCAACACGAATTATGCTCAAGGCGGCATTTCGTGTGTCATGGGTGAGGATGATACCTTTGATTTGCACTTGGCTGACACCTTAGACGCTGGCGCAGGGTTGTGCAACGAAGGGGTGGCGCGACGCATCATCGAGGCGGGTCCGCGTTGGATGAAGACGCTGATTGAGATGGGCGTGCCCTTCTCAAAGTCGGAAGATAGCAACTGCCCCGACGGCTTTGACCTGACACGCGAAGGCGGTCACACCCGTCGCCGCATCTTGCACGCAGGGGATATCACGGGTCGCGAGGTCGAACGCACGCTCGTGGCCAAGTTGAAGGCGACCAAACGTCTCCACGTCTGCGAAAACACCCTCTTAATTGATTTGGTCACCACGCGCTTCTTGCATGCTCCCTCCGAAGAGAATCGTGTGGTTGGCGCGTACTTGTTGAGCACGGAAACGGGCGAAATCTGGGCCGTTCGCACGGGCGCTGTCATTTTGGCAACGGGTGGCTGCGGTAAGGTTTACCAATACACTTGCAATCCCGACATTGCCACGGGCGATGGTGTTGCGGTGGCTTGGCGTGCGGGTGCTGAAATCCGCAATATGGAGATGGTGCAATTCCATCCCACCTGCCTCTATCATCCCAAGGCTAAACGTTTCTTGATTAGCGAAGCGGTGCGTGGCGAAGGGGCTGAATTGGTGACGCGCGATGGCCAACCCTTCATGCACAAGTACGACCCGCGTGGTTCGCTTGCACCGCGTGATATCGTTGCACGCGCCATTGACTCTGAGATGAAAAAGCGTGGCGACGCCTACTGCTGCTTGGATATCCGTCACAAGGGCGAAGCCTACTTGAAGGAACGCTTCCCTGCAATCTACGCCAAGTGTCTTGAATTCGGTATTGATATGGCCAAGGATTTGATTCCGATTGTGCCTGCCGCGCACTATTGTTGTGGCGGTATCGCTGCCGATATGACGGGTAAAACCACCCTTCCGGGTTTGTATGCCATCGGCGAATGCGCCTGCACGGGCTTGCATGGTGCGAACCGTTTGGCGAGTAACTCACTCTTGGAAGCACTTGTCTGCGGTTGCGAATGTGCTCAGGCGCTCTGCAACGAACCCGTTCCCTCGGTTGAACATGTCACGGTGCCCGATTGGGTCTATGGCCACGCGGTGCCGACCGACGAAGCCGTCTTGGTTGCCCACAACTGGCAAGAGTTGCGCACCTGTATGTGGGACTATGTCGGCATTGTGCGTACCAACAAACGTCTCCAGCGCGCGTTGCGCCGCGTGCGTAACTTGCGCGAAGAGATTAATGCCTACTACTTTGACTATCTCGTCACAGCAGACATCTTGGAATTGCGTAATATCGCTGATGTGGCCGAGATGATTATCACCTCGGCGATGGAACGTCGTGAAAGCCGCGGTTTGCATTATTCGCTCGACTATCCCGAACGTTTACGTATTGGTAAGGATACCAAGACGGTTCGCGCCCCTGAAAAAGAATGGTGAGGCCACGGTGATCTTTTGGATTAACAATCCGTTCGATAATCTCCCCGAAGAGGGACGTCGCCCCCAACGTTACAGTTTGCTCTGCCGTGCGTTGGTCAAGGCGGGGCATCAGGTGATTTTATGGAGTAGCGATTTCGCGCACGCCCTCAAACGTCCGCGTTCGTTACCGCCCGTCTACGACGCTCCCGAAGGTTTTCAAGTGCGCCTAATCCCCACGCCGCATTACGAAGATAATGTGGGGCTTCGCCGTGCATGGAGCCACCGCTGCTACGCCAAAGCGTGGAAAAAGATGGCCTTTGCCTTGGTTGCCTCTGGCGAATTAGCGCCCCCAGATCTCGTTTTAACCTCTTGGCCGCCCATCGAAACCGCTGCCGTTGCCCGTAAGTTCCGCAAACGTTGGAACTGTAAGGTCGTGGTGGACATTATGGACGCTTGGCCGGAAAACTTCTATCGCCTCTTCCCTGGGCCAGCGGGCTTGCGCAATTTCTTGGCGCGTTGCTGTTTAGCCCCCTTGCACCTTGCTGCGAAACGCGCCTACCGTGAAGCAGATGCCGTGACCGGCGTTGGCTTGACCTATCTCAACTTGGCGATGAAATACGGTTGCAAAGCACCGCGCCACCTCTGTTACCACGGCATCATGCGCATGAACAATGGCGCTTACCGTTATTCGCTAGACGAAAGCGAAGCCTTGCGCGTCATCTACGTGGGCAATATGGGCCGCAGTTATGAATTGATGACTGTTGTTCGCGTGGTGCGGGCGTTGGCAGAGTCGGGCGAACACATCCGTTTGGACTTGGCGGGCACGGGGCCCAAGGAAGCGCTCTTGCGGCGCGAGGCCAAAGGTTGCGAAGCCATTCGTTTCTACGGCTATTTGAGCAACGAAGATATGCAGCAATTGCTCTCTGACTCCGATTTGGCCGTGGTGCCGATGTTCCCCGATAGTTTTGTGGCCGTGCCGTATAAATTGGCCGACTACACCGCCGCCGCCCTCCCGATGGTCTGTTGTTTGACGGGCGAAACCCAGCGCTTGATCGAACGTTATGGCGCGGGTACGATGTACCGCGCAGGCGACGAAGAGGATTTGCGCCGTGTGTTGTTGGGCTACTTGCACCAACGTAGCCGCATTACGCAGGAATCGTTGGCCTCCAGCCGTATTGCGCGTGAAAAGTTTATGATGGACTCCATCTATCCCGAATTCGTCCACTTCCTCTCGGATCTCTAACATTTTACTTTTGAATAAGGTGTGATTATGACAGTGCAACAGCGTTTTTTGGCTAATCTCCTTCGCCAAACCGGTCTCTTCACCGAAGCCCAACTCGACATTCTCCTAAAGGCTGATTTGTCGGAAAACAATGGTATTGCCGGTGCCGTCACGCGTTTGGAGATGGCAAAGGAAGCGGAGTTCTTGGAGAAGTTTGCCCCGTTATTGGGCCTGACTTACGTGGACTTGACCAAAACCGTTCCGACGAACGAAGCCTTGCAGTTGTTGCCTGCCCGTGCTGTTTACCAATACAATGCGTTGCCGTTAAAACTTGAAAACGGAGAACTCTCGGTCGTCCTCTCGGACCCCATGAATAGCGTGGCGGCCGATGGTATCCGTTTGGTCTGCGGCTATCCCGTCAAGGTTTGCTTGGCCCCCTCCGAAGAGATTGACAAGGCGATCAAACGTCACTACGGCGTGGGTGCAGAGGCCTTGGATGAGATGATTGACGATGGCCGCTACACGGTTTCCGATGATGGCGCCAACATTTCCAAGATTGACGTTAACGAAGGTGGGCAAGAGGCCTCTATCGTTCGTTTCGTGAACTCCATTATTGCCGAAGCCGATAAGCAGGGCGCGACGGATATTCACGTTGAACCGATGGAAGATGAATTGCGTATCCGTTATCGCATTGACGGGATGTTGCACAAGGTGGACGTGCCGCCGAAGTTGAACAAACTCAAGGCCGCGATTATTTCGCGTCTCAAGGTGATGGCCAACCTCGATATCGCAGAAAAGCGTTTGCCGATGGACGGTCGTATCGGTATCCGGTTGAATGGTGAAGACATCGATATCCGTGTTTCCACCTGTCCGACGGCCTATGGCGAAAGTGTCTCGCTGCGTCTCTTGCAGAAGGCGGGTAACTTTGTGCAGCTCAAAGACTTGGGCATGAGTGACCGCGACTTTGCGCTCACCAACAAACTCATCACGCGCCCGAACGGTATCATCCTCGTGACCGGCCCCACGGGTTCGGGTAAGTCCACCTCCTTGTACGCCTTCTTGCACGAAATTAACAAGGTAAATGTGCGTATTTTGACGGCCGAAGACCCGATTGAATACGAAATGAAGGGCATTAACCAGGTGCTCGTCCATCCCGAAATCGGTCTCACTTTTGCCCGAGCCTTGCGCGCCTTCTTGCGTCAAGACCCCGATATCATCATGGTGGGTGAAATCCGCGATGGCGAAACCGCTGAAATCGCCATCAACGCCTCCTTGACCGGTCACTTGGTCTTCTCCACGCTACATACCAACGATGCTGCAGGTGCCTTTGCCCGTCTCGTTGATATGGGCGCCGAACCCTTCCTCGTGGCCTCCGCTGTGGCTGGCGTCCTAGCCCAACGTTTGGCGCGTCGCCTCTGCCCGAAGTGCCGCCAAGAGGTGCCCTTGAAGGAGGGCTGGTGGGATCAACCCTATCCGCCGCCACAAGATTTTGTCTATTCGCCCGTGGGTTGCGACTTCTGCGCACACACCGGTTACAAGGGCCGTGGCGCCATCTTTGAATTGCTCGGCGTCTCCGAAGCCATCGGTTCGCACATCATTGCCCGTCACTCCTCGGCTGAAATCCGTAAGGCCGCCATGGAGGAGGGGATGACCACCCTCCGTCAGGATGGTTGGCGCAAGGTCTTCAACGGCTTCACCTCGATTGAAGAATTGATGCGCGTCACTGAAGATGCAAAGTAAGGGGTGGTGATTTCGCCCCAACGGGCGGTTAACCTTGCCCATGCGTTCGTAGAAAGCACGTTTTTAACGATTTTCCCCTCTTTCAATTGCACTGCAATTGGCGATTGAATCGAGGCTCAATTGGGGGTTGAATCGAGGCTCGATTGACGAGCAATCGAGGTTCAATTGATCCTCAATCGAGGCTCAATTGAAAACGGTTTTAGGCGGTTATTAAAACAATGATTTTTCCCCTCCATATCCTCTTTCTGATTGCCTTTTTGGCAGTGACCACGCTGCTCTTATTGTGGTCGTTTGCCAAAGGTCATCGTGGCGGATGGTGGGCAACGTTGCTCTTTGCGGGACTCTGTTTCGCGCTCTTGGCGCATCAAGCCTATTGGCAGATTCGTGGCGGCGGGAATGTCGCCCTCACGCAGTTCAAACGCAACCACGACACGCGCCCACCGGTTCGCGAAGACCAACGTCTCGAACGTGCTTGCTTGCGCGATCGTAATGGCGTGCTCCTCGCAGGCCCCGCCAAGGAGGCCAAATGGGGACACCATGCACCGCTCGGTCCCGCCGCCTTCCATCTTGTGGGTTACGATATCAAAGGGCGAGGAACC
This sequence comes from Kiritimatiellia bacterium, assembly GCA_017548245.1. GTDB lineage: Bacteria > Verrucomicrobiota > Kiritimatiellia > RFP12 > DVOR01 > Spyradenecus. The sequence continues at coordinate 18,630 of JAFYMU010000169.1, forward strand.
ACAGGGTTGGAACGTGTCTTTGCCTCCAAAATGTGGGGCGTTGCGCCGCCCTCGGGTTTGACCGAACTCTTACAGACGCCCAAACCGCAGGATGTCATCCTCACCATTGATAGCCACTTGCAACGGCTTGCCTATGAACAACTCAATGGGCGCCGTGGTGCCGTGGTTGCCGTGAATCCCAAAACGGGCGAAGTCTTGGCCTTGGTCTCCTCTCCAGCACCATTAGAGGCGAATCTTCTTGAGGCGGAACGCGACCGCAAAAACACCCCCATCTTCAATCGCGCCACCCAAGGGCTCTATCCGCCTGGCTCCATCTTCAAAATCTTCTCTGCCGCCTTAGCCCTTGAAAAAGGGAAGGGTGGACGCTATATCTGCCCGCCCAAGGGTTGGGCCCCCGGCGCCTACACACGTCCCATCCGTGACACCCATCCCCAACAAGAGGGCGCGCTCATCTCCATCGACAAAGCCTTTGCTGAGAGCTCCAATATCTGGTTCGCCAAATCCACCCTTGCGTGCGGTTGGAAGGCGGTCGATGATGCAATTGACCGTTGCGGCTTCCGTCAGGGCATTACCTTGGCCGCCAGTGGCGCCTATTCTTATGGTACGAAAGCAGGCGTGGTGCCCGAACTCTATGCTGCGCCCAATCGCGTGGCCTATCTCGGTTTTGGTCAAGGCGACCTCTTGGTAACCCCCGTGCATATGGCAGCGATGACGGCAACGATTGCGAACGAAGGCCTCTACGTGCCGTTCCAACTCGAATTAGGCAAAAAGGAGAGTGCCAAACGCGTTTGGTCGCGCGCCGTTGCCAAACGTGTCCGCGAATTAATGGCAGGTTCGGTTCGCTCAGGCACCTCTCGCCAAATTGCCATTTCAGGACTTTCAATCTGTGGAAAAACCGGAACGGCCGAAAATAGTGGCCGCGACCATGCGTGGTTTACCTGTTTTGCGCCCGCCGAGTCGCCTGAAATCGTGGTCACAGTGCTCGTGGAGAATGGCGGTTACGGAGCCGCATCAGCCCTTCCCGTAGCACGCGAACTCCTGCGCGCCTGGTCCACCCAACGCAAGAGCAGATAAATTAATGCCACGCTACACCTAGAACACATCTTCAGGGTGGGGGTGTCTATTGTTGTATAGGGGGGTGAATCTTCTTCACTTCATCCGGAAAATGAGATGGGCTTTGTTATAATTTTTGCGTTTTTTAACAATCGAATCAAAACTTCCTGAAAGGAGCTTGACGATGCGCGTGTTGATGATTGGCGCCGGTGGCGTCGGGGGCGTGGTTGCCCATAAGTTGGCACAGGTACCAGAGGTGTTCACGGATATCTTGTTGGCGTCGCGAACAAAGGCACGTGTGGATGCTTTGGCGGCGGAATTGCCGTGCCCAGTAGAGACGGCTCAGGTGGATGCCGATGATGTTCCAGCATTGACGCGTTTGATTCAGGCGTTTCGTCCTGACTTGGTGATGAACATTGCCTTGCCGTATCAAGACTTGCACATCATGGATGCGTGTTTGGCCGCGGGTTGCGACTATCTTGACACGGCGAACTACGAACCCTTGGATACCGCAAAGTTCGAGTACAAGTGGCAGTGGGCTTACCATGATCGTTTTAAGGAAGCAGGCTTGATGGCCCTTTTGGGTTCGGGCTTTGATCCGGGTGTGAGTTCGGTCTTCTGCACCTACATTCAGAAGCATTACATTCCGCAGATTCGCGAAATTGATATTATTGACTGCAACGCAGGCAATAACGGTCACCCCTTTGCCACGAACTTTAACCCCGAAATCAATATCCGCGAAGTCTCTGCGAAGGGCCGCTATTGGGTTAAGGGTGAGGGTTTTGTGGAGACCGAACCGCTCTCGGTGAAGCAGCCCTTTGAGATGCCTGAAGGCCTCGGTACGTTGAATACCTATTTGATGTACCACGAGGAGTTGGAATCGTTGATGACCCACATCCCGGGGTT
>JAFYMU010000012.1 GCA_017548245.1 Kiritimatiellia bacterium
CCTCTCATTTTGACACAATTTACAGGTCATCATTTTGATTCATCATTTCGTTTAAAACCACACTTAATGCTTGTCCAAGAGACCATTCAAGCCTATCGTAATACAAACACCTCATTATCCCAACACATTGACGAGCGCGGATTTATGTTCGGAAATATGCCAAACGAACGCGTTCGTGGCCTACCAAGTGTGACCACGCGTATTCGTCGCCATTGCAAGATGGTTCATTACAAACCTTCGCAACTTCATTACTTGGAACAGCTCAAAGCGAACATTCTTGCCGATGGGCGCCGCCTCGTGTTCCTCCGTTTCCCTGTTCGTGATGACTATTTGGAAGAGGTCGCAAACGCAGGGTTTGATATTTGGGAACCAACAAATTATTTGCGCGAAGGTTGCCCACTCATTGACACATTCGCTACACCACAACCTGAATGGGCATGGGCTGACGAAGATCATTTCACAGACGAGGGGGCGCGAGCCTTCACCAAGCATGTGGAACCATTAATTCTTAATCTCCTTTCAAATACCTAAGGAAATTCTAGTGTCGTCATGAAGATTCTCCTTTTTTGCAACACGAACACCTCTAATTCTTTTGCACAAGCGCTGCTTGCGCTCAAGGAGCCATCCATTACGATACTGACATGTGACCAACTCAACCTTCCCCTTCCCAAGCAGACTCCGTCCAATGGGACACCATCAGAACGTTGGCGAAAAGCCTGCGAACCACTTGTTGAAGCACTTGATTGCATCACCGACCTTGACGCAATTATTGTCTTTGACATTCCTGCACTTCGCACCCTTACGGGCGCACGAATCCCACACGCGCCAATCCTTTGGGTTGGCCCTCTCAACACACGCACTCTCCCGCTCTATGCGGCATCAGCCTTGCGTCTCACCTCGACATTGCTATTACCTCCCAACGTCGACCCGCAAGCAGTCATTTCCGCATGTCGTTGGCAAGAGATAGATTCACACACTCGCCCCACCCTCGCCTCCATTCCAACCACAAGCACTGCGTGGCAAACCTTACTCTCCAATCTTCCCAAGGCATCCCCAACCTTGCCGGCTCGCCTTGAGCACGCCCTTTTGGATGGCACACTCCAATTCTTAGGCGGTGGTTCGCGCCGTCTTTGCTATCAACTTCAAGAAACAGGCCTTTGCATCAAGACCTATCGTCGACCGCAAGACTTCTTGCCAACGACAAAAGATGCCGTGCGTAAAGAGATTACGCGCTACGCGCATTCCCGAACCCAAAACACCTCGTGTCAGGAATACGACTACCTCCAAACGATTCGTTGCCAACAACCCGACCACCTGGTTGCCCTCTTTCCTGAATACGTGGACCTGCTTTATCTCCCTAGTTTTGGATGGTGCCTCATTGAAACAATGATTCAGAATGCAGACGGCACAAGTGCTCAGCACTTCTTCGAAATTCTCAACGCGAATACCCGAAACCCTGCCATCTACCGTCCCCTTGTTGCCAAAGTCGATGCGTTAGTTGATGAACTCTGTAAATACGCCTTGCCCTTTTACGACTTCCAAAACATTCTCACCCAATACCAACCCGATGGCAGTTATCGTCTCCGCATTGCAGACTTTGAACCACGCGCACGTCAACTCATTCCGCTAGACGTGCTCTTTCTTGGTCTGCGTCGTCGCAAAATGCGTCGTCGCTATGCACGTACCTACCAGAACACCATTTTCCCCCTTATCATCGAAACAAATTCAAACACTCCAACACCTCAGACTTCTTCTTGTCAAACCGGTGTAGATATGTTATGATGCCCGTAATCTATGGGAATATCCAATTAAAGAGGATTTCTTGTATGAGGACAAGCCGTACGATTCTAAACTTAATGCTTGCCCGCGGTGTCGGTGGGCTTGAGTATGTTTTTGTTCAACACACGCTTAATTTTCATAAGCTCGGCTATCAATCTGTTGCAGTATGCCATCCAAAATCTCCGTATATTTCACAATTGCACAACGCTGGCATTGAAGTGCTCACAATGGGGAATCACCTACGAAATCCCTTCGCATGGATTAAGTGGATCTGGATTCTAAAACACTATCGTCCTGATATCGTCTGCATGCACGGGAATCGCGCTATTGCATTTGGCATTGCGAAGTGGTTGCGTCTCATTGTGCGCCCCTTCCCCAAGCTCATGGCAACGACACACAATACCCGAAACAAACGCTTCAAACATTTAGATGGTTGCTTTGCAATTACACGCATTTTGCAAGAGAATCTGATTCATGCGTTCGGGATTCCATCTTCTAAAATCTTTTATTGTCCCAATGCCGCACCTCGACCGCGGGCATTTAAAGGGCGCACGCATCGCACTCCGTTGACGATTGGCTTTTTAGGACGTCACCATCCCGATAAGGGCGGCGATATTCTCCTTGAAGCTTGTCGCCTCTTAAAACGTGAGGGTGTTCCTTTTCGTCTTGAAATGGCTGGCGAAGGCCCCCTTCGCGAACAATATCAGGAATTTGTAAAGACCCATCAATTAGAGAGTAAGGTCCATTTCTGCGGCTGGATTGACGGAGAGGATAAGGATGAGTTCTTTAAACAGATTGACGTCCTTTGCTTGCCCTCACGTCGAGAAGGCTTACCTGTGGCCTTATTAGAAGGGCTTTCCTACGCAACGCCGCTTGTGGTAAGTTCGTGTCCAGGTATGGTGAACGTAATCAAGCAGTCGCCTTGTGGCATTGTCTTCCCAATGGAAGATGTGGCCGCATTAGCCGAAGCTTTAAAAACAATGGCAACCGATGTTGAGGCATGGAAGGCCTTTTCACAATGCGCCAGCTCGCTTTATAACGACAGATACACCATTGAACGGCAACGCGAACGCCTTGAAAAAGGAATCTTTACTGTATGCAAGCACTGAAAAAAGGGTTGGTTCGACTTTGGCTCAAACTCAAGGGTATTCCCAATCCCTTGATTCAAGCAGAACTCTTGCGTCGTCGCGGCATTCATGTCGGCGAACGAACGGTGGTCTATTCCTCCGCCTTTGTGGATAAGGTAAAGGGCGTTGACATCTCAATCGGAAGCGACTGTGTTTTAACAGGATGTTCAATTCTTGCCCACGATGCCTCGTTACACCTTTCCCACGCGCTTCCAACACGTTTTGCGCCTGTTCGGATTGGCAATCGTTGCTTCATCGGTTGGCATGCCATTGTCATGCCTGGGGTTACGATTGGAGATGACTGCGTCATTGGTGCTGGAGCCGTTGTCACCCATGATGTTCCAACAGGCATGGTGGTGGCAGGTAACCCCGCGAGAATTGTTGGCAAAACAACGGATTTAATTGCAAAGCGCTGCGCGCTCAATAACCCATAAGAGGCAATTATGCGCGTCACGCTTGTCCCCTCTTCTCATCTTTACCCCTTTTATGTAAGCGACTGTTTGCCGCTTGCAGACGCCTCAATCGATTTTGACTCCAAGGGTGAAGTCGCCATCCTATTAGGCAACCGCGAACGTGGCATCGCAGATACCCTTTTGGCAGGACGGGCGCAATTGGAAGACATGAGTCCAAACGACCGCGTCAATGTGCGCGTCTACTTCCCTGTCGAGGTGAGCCTGCATGCGTTTTTAAGTTTATTGAAGTATTTTCGCAAGCGCAACAAGACCTTTGGGACAGGTATTTACCACGTCAATCCTTCTTTTTTACGCGAGTCTAGTTTAGAACGCTGCCAACGAACCGAAGCAAACGCCTACCAGTTGAATCACCTAAAGGTTGAAATCGACACACCGTTAGCCGCCTACCAACGACTTTCGGAACAACTCAAAGATGGTTTTGATGATCGGTATCCACTCACCGTTATGCTGCATCGCGTCAAACGCCACATTGACTCCTTAGATGATGGCCATCATCGCTTAGGACTTTGCATCAAGCACCAATTGACCCACGTAGGGATACAATTCTGCTACGCCTCATCATCCAAAGCGTGCGCTAATATCCTTTTAGGTCGTAGTATTTTCAAGTTGTAAATTGCTCTAATTAAACCGGACATTCTGCTATGAACCACGTTTCTATTTCTTTCTCGGTATCCGATAATTATGTCCAACATATGGCCGTACTTGTCGCATCATTACTGTACTATTCTCCACGCAGTACTTTTATTTTCCACGTTCTTACAAAGTCAATCTCTGATGAAAACATCTCTAAATTGCGGCTTATGGAGGAATGGTATAATCATCGTTGTCAATTCAAAATCCACCTCGTAGATTCTAAACGCTTTAATGCTTATCCGCTCCCCTTAGAACATATCACCCAGGAGATGTATTATCGTTTCTTATTACCGAATTTATTGGCTGATGAAGCGCGAACCATTTATATGGACGTTGACATCCTCGCGAAAAAGGATATTACACCTCTTTGGGAATATGACTTACAAGGTGCATGGCTGGGAGGCGTTGCAGACCCAAAAAGTGATTCCAAGTTTCCAGACTATCAAAAACGTATTGGCCTTATTCCCCACTCTACCTATTTTAATTCAGGCGTCCTTTTAATGGACCTTGAGCAACTCCGCCAAATCAACTTTGAAGTAAAGTGCATGAATCGAGTCGCCGAACTTAACACGCGCCTTGCATGGCCTGACCAAGATGTTATCAATTTGATTGCCGCAGAGAAAATTTTACCACTCCCCACTTATTTCAACTATATGCCACTCTGTAAGGTAGAGCATAAGCGTGACATCGTGCTTCAACATTACGCAAGTTTTACAACCAAGCCTTGGTGTTACATTTGGAATAACACTTCTCGATTCCCCTACTTCCGCTTTTTACTCAAGACTCCTTTTAAAAACAACGCGCCAAAATTCATTTGGAATCACATTAAAGGTTTCTTCTGGTATACCTATACCAAAAATAATACAACGCGTGGCCTCTTGTTAGGAATTCGTGTCTATCGTAAAAAACATTAATACGCGCCACCCAAATCTACGAAGGAGGATACAATGGAGACAATCCCAATAGTACACTGCTTTGACCATAATTATGTCTTACAAGCGGCCGTATGTTTCTATTCACTATTGGAACATACTTCCCCCGACCGTAACTATTGCATCGCCGTTATTGGGCGTAACCTTACCCAAGAAGATAAAACACTCTTAACAAAGATTGTAACGCAATTCCCTCAGGCGACAATTAACATTGTAGATGCTCCAGAATTAGATCTTCCAGACATTCCCAAACGAACCAATTTCTCAAAAGATATATTCTACAAATTTCTAATTGCAGACCTTTTTCCAGACTATACCCAAGTCATCATTGCGGATGTAGATGTTGTCTATCAAGGCGATGTAGCAGATGTTTTTGAAATGTTAGCAGATACAGATGATGCAATTATTGCCGCGCCGCTTGACATCTCGTATGCCGCATGGCGAGGGGAGGGTATCTTGCGCGATTTAGGATGCCCTAAAAGCCTTGAACGTTACCACCGAAAACTCTCACCTGAAAAATTATCACAATTAAGATTTGGTGCAGGGTTTATGGTCTACAACTTGAAACGGATTCGAGAACTTAAATTAAGTTCTACTTGGATAACCTATACGAAACAACATTTTTCACAGCTCATTCTACCAGAGCAAGACGTCTTAAACTATGTGAGCGGAGATCAAATGAAGCCTATGGGTGGCCATGCAATGGCCATTGCGGGGTATTACGCTCACTACGAAAAACTAACCCCGCAAGAACGCGCAGATAATCCTGCTTGGGATGAAATGTTTACTCATCCCATACAAATCCACTATGCCTCTGGCATCAAACCTTGGAAATATCCCGATTCGCCGATGGCAAACCTTTGGTTTGACGCACTACTTAAAAGCGGCCTCTTCCCATTATGGTTAAAGTGGATTGACAATGCAATGCACGGAGAAAATAGAAAAATTAA
>JAFYMU010000170.1 GCA_017548245.1 Kiritimatiellia bacterium
GGCGAGTTCGCGCAAACGGTGGGCAAGGGTTTCCCACTTGAAGCCGTCGCGATAGGAGAAAATCTGGGAGTCCGGCATGAAGGTAACGGAGGTGCCGGTGGCGGAGGTGTCGCCCACCTGTGCAACAGGAGCGAGCGGCTTACCGCGTTCGTAGCTCTGACGGTAAATGTGGCCATCGCGCTTGACTTCCACGTCCATACGTTCGGAGAGTGCGTTCACGCAACTCACACCCACGCCGTGCAAACCACCCGAAACCTTGTAACCGCTACCGCCGAACTTACCGCCAGCGTGCAACACCGTCATCACCACTTCGAGGGTGGACTTCTTCATCTTGGGGTGTTCGGCAACCGGGATACCACGGCCGTTATCTTCCACCGTCAAAGAGCCATCGGTATTGATGCGAACGTTAATGTCTGTGCAATAACCCGCGAGGGCTTCGTCGATGGAGTTGTCAACCACTTCGTAAACCAAGTGGTGATAACCACGTTCAATCGTGTCGCCGATGTACATTGCAGGGCGCACACGAACCGCTTCGAGGCCTTCTAAAACTTCAATCGAATCCGCGTTATAACTTTGTGCTGCAGCGGGTTGTTCTACATTCTCAATGTCGTCCGTCATGGAACACCTTTCTAAAGGTTCAAATACATTAATAATAATAACATAAATGACGCCTTTTTGAAAGTACGAAAACGTTCAAAAAAGGTTAAAAAATCAATTTGTTGTGACCTTTTTGACGCCTGTTTTCACGAACCCTTTCAGCGGGATCGAAAATATGCTTCAACGGAGGTTGAAAGAGGGGCAATCGGGTGGGGTAAAAAGAAGAACGGCGGTGAGCTGTCTCACCGCCGTCTGAAGGATCCAATAACCTTGCGGATTATTCGATAATGCCGATTTCAGCCATGGAGGCGAATTCGTTGCCATACTGTTCGTTCAAGCCCGTGAAGCGGACATAACGGACATTGGCGGCAGGCTGTGCAAAGCGGACGGTCTGCACGTCTGCGGTGTTGGCGAGCGAACCCGTTGCGACCGTGGTCCAGGTCTTACGGTCTGCCGAGACTTCAACCTTAAAGTCCTTCACGCGGCCATTGACGCCATCCTGGCGCGCCATGCAGGTGATACCCTTCAAGGTGCGCACCTTGTTGAGGTCAAGGGCAACGCTGTGCGGATATTTGCCGAGCGTCACGCCATACTGCGTGTGCCAAATGGTCATCGGGTCGCCATCGCAAGCCTTGCTGCCTTCATTGCCGGGTTCCTGCGAAGAGCATTCCACGGCCACGAAGGTTTCGGGCGGAGGCGGCATGGTTTCGTCCACCGTCACCACGGCTTCGCGCACGGGGAGCAACGTTGCCGTTGCGGTCGGACGGAAGGCCAAGTTGAGGCGGTAGGGGACGTTCGAACGCGGGATGTCGCGATCCAACGGGCCCGGGCCACAGCTCGCGCCGCCGAGACCACGGTTGGTGCAGAGCAACGTTAACACGGTCTTGTCGCTGTCAGGCAATTCTGCCGGGTGACGTGCTTCGCAGAGTTCGGTTGCCGTGTAAGGCAATGCCGAGAAGGCGAAATCGCCATCATTGAGTGCCGTCACGGTGAGGCCATTGGCGGCCTTGCCAGCGGGATAGAGGTTCAAGGCGAGGGTGTTTTCGCGGTTACCCATATCGTTGGGGCGGGCATAGTTCACCACCATGTCCTGCACCGAGGAGGTGTAACGCGCAGGGAAGGCGCCAGCCTTACGGTCAGGATAGTTTTCGAACGGGCCACGGCCGAAGTAGTCGACGGTGTTCATCTCATCTGCGAAGGTGAGCGAGTAACCCAAACGCGGCAATTCAATCATGCGACCACGCGGCAAGATGGCCGACTGCATCGTCACGGTGCCATCGGGGTAGACACGCCATGCGGCATTCACCACGAAGTGGGTGTTCTTGTCCGTCACAGGGGTGTTCAACGTTGCGAAGTAGGTGGTGTGCGTACGCGTGCTATCAAAGTCCACGAGGCGTTCCAGTGCAGCACCCATCACGGTGGTGGAGGTCATGAAGGTGACCGAACCATCTGCCTGCGTCTTCACATCGGTGATTTCACCCTTCACCGGCACGAGATTGCGCAAGCCCTGCTGTGCCCAAGTGTTGCCCATCGGCACTTCGTTGGAGGAGGGGCAACGGAAGGCGTCAACGGTCAACGGCTTGCGGAGCAAGGCCTTGCCATTGAGGGCGTACTGCGTCAACGTGGCAGCGGTCTTCGAGAAGGTGGCTTCAAAGGTCTGACCCTTGAGCACGAGCGCGCCATCCGCTTCGGTAACCGTTACCTGACCCTTTGCAACGACCGGCAAGGGCTGAGCTTCCTGGAGCGTGATCTGGTCGGAGGCCACGATGAAGCCCTTCTTCATTAACTGTTCGTCCTGCTTGAGGGCGAATTCAACGCGCAATTCATAACCATTCATGTCGCGCGGCACACGCACGGGCATTTCGCAAGCGCCACCCTGCATGGGGCCGATGTTAGCAACGGCGATGGCGCCACGCTGGTCGGTGGGCTGACCATTCTTGTAGAGCGTCCACGTGCAGTCCACATAGTCAAGCGAACGGAAGTAGTTCTTGTTGATGATTTCCAACTTGCCGTTGTTGAGCTTGGTCTTGATGTTCTGGTAGACGTGAGCCACTTCAAAGTAACCCGGTTCCGGGGTGTGGTCGGCGAGGATGGTACCGTTACACACGAACTGACCAGAGTTCGGTTGGTCGCCCCAGTCACCGCCATAAGCGAGGATGCGCTTGCCCGTGATCGGCGAATCGTACCAGAGTGCCTGGTCAACCCAGTCCCAAATGGCGCCACCCATGATGACGTCCGAACTTTCAATGGCGTCCTGATAATCAGCAAAGTTACCCA
>JAFYMU010000171.1 GCA_017548245.1 Kiritimatiellia bacterium
GGATGCAGTCGATTGCGAATGCGATGCAGGCGCAGGAATCAAAGGAAGCGGCCTTTAAGTTGCGCGAAGATGCGGCCAATACGTTGATGGTCTCGGTCTGGCAGGCGTGGGTGAATCTGCGTCAGGCGCAGGATCGTAAGGCGGTCGCCGAGGCAAATCGTTTGGCGGCGGAGGTCAATTACGAAGAGACTACGGCGCGTTACGAACAAGGTCAGGAGACCTTGTCGGAGGTATTGGATGCCTATTCCATTTGCGAACAAGCCCGTATTGATGCGTTGTCGGCGAGTTATGCCGATGCTTTGGCGGAGGTGGTCTTCCGCGATACGGTTGGACTCGGGTGGGGCGATGCGGTAAAGACGCAGCCCTCGGAAGCGAAGTCATTTTAAGAGGAGTGGATGATGAAACAGTGGATGATTGCTTTGGGATTGCCGACCCTTTGTTTGGTGACGGCGTGCACCGTGGAAGAGACGCGTGTTCAGGAGACGCCCGATGTGCGCCCCCGCGTTCGGGTCTGCCAATTGCAAGAGGGGTTGACCGTGGAAGAGGCGGTGGTCGTACAGGGAAGCATTCGCACCAAGTTTAAGGCGGCGGTGGCATCGCGTTTGCCGGGAACCGTAGATGCGCTCTTTGTGGACGAAGGCGACACGGTGAAGCAGGGCCAACCGCTCTTTCAGGTGGATCGCGTGAACTTAGAGAACCGCGTGGCGATTGCGAAGGACGACCAATCGGTAGCCGCAGCGGCGCGCGAAGAGGCGGTTGCGGTCTTGGAAGAGGCCACGGCAACGTATGACAAGGCGGCCACCGATGAATCGCGTTATGCGCGTTTGTTCACGGGAAGTGGTTCGGTCACCAAGGATGTGTGGGAACGTTCCCAGCTCCAATTGCGCAGTGCAGCGGCATCGGTAGCGCGTGCTAAGGCGGCGATTTTGACCGCAGATGCGAAGATTCTCCAAGCGGCCACCGCATTGCGCATTGCCGAAAAGGATTTGGCGGACTCCCAAGGGCTTGCACCGTTTGATGGGGTGGTCACGAAGAAGTGCCGCGATGCCGGCGACTATGCTGGTGCGGGCGATGCGGTCGTGGAGGTGGAGAATCCGCAGGTGCGCGAGGCGTGCTTTATGTTGAACGCCGATGTCTACGGCAAGGTGAAGGTGGGTGAAACGCAAGTGCAGACCTCGTTCGGCCAAACCCTCACCGTGACCTATCGCGCCCCAACGGTCAATCCCGTGAGCCGCACCTTTGAGATTCGTGCGGTAATCAAGGAGGATACGACGTTGGCCGCCGGCATGTTGTGCGAAGGCAAGGTCATCTTTGATTGCCGAACCGCATCGGGCGTGCCGTCCAGCGCGATTGCTTTGCGTGAGGGCAAGCAGACGGTCTATGTCGTGAAGGATTCGGGCGTCGTGGAGGCCGTTACGGTTCAGAAGGGCGCAACGATTCGGGGCTTTACCGAGATTACCAATGCTGAGGTCTTGAAGGGGGCGAACATCGTGAGCGAGGGGATGTTGTTGTTGAACCCTGGCGATGTGGTCAAGATGGTTCCCTAAGCCAACAAACACCATCAGTCGAATAAGGAGTCAGGCGATGTTCTTAGCTTCTGCCTCTACCAAACGACCGATTGCGATGAGCGTGTTGATTATCATGCTCTCCTTCTTCGGTTTTTTGACGCTCAAACGGTTGGGCAACGACCTCTTGCCAACGGTTGAGGTGCCCTATGTGACCATCTCCGTGGTCTACGCAGGTGCTTCGCCAGACGAACTCGAAACGTCGGTCACGCGTAAGATTGAAGACGCGATTTCGCAGGTGGAAGGTATCAAACATGTGACCTCCACTTGCTTGAATAACTTTACACAGGTGCTGATTGAGTTTAATCTCGACCGCGATGTGGACGTGGCCGCAACGGATGTGCGTGAGAAGATCGACCTCATTGTGGACGACTTGCCCGCCGCCGCAGAGAAACCCGAAATCTTGAAGTTTGACGTCAATGCCACGGCCGTAGTGACCTTGGTGCTGAAGGGTTCGCTTCCGATTGACGATCTCTATGACTATGCGGACGATACCTTGGCTGACAAGTACTCCTCTTTGCCAGGTGTCGCGAGTATTGAGTTGATTGGCGGCATGGAACGCGAGGTCGTGGTGGATGTGGATCGCGACAAACTCGCGGCACGTGGGTTGGCAATGGTGCAGGTGGTGGAGGCAATTGGGCGCGAGAATGCCAAGATCCCAATTGGTCAAATCGATGATGGCACGCGCGAACTCTCCTTGACCTTTGATGCCGAACCCGATGAGATTGAGGGCCTTGGCGATATTGAAGTGGGCACTGTTCAGGGCGAACGTGTCTACTTGCGCGATGTCGCAACCTTTGGCTTTGGGACCGAACGTAAGAAGCACGCCTCTTTCTACGATAGCGAACGTTGCGTGACGCTCAAGGTGACGAAGAAGGGTGACGCCAATGCCGCCGCCGTCGTGAATGGGGTTCGCGAGGTGACCGAACGTCTTCAGGGGTCGCTCCCCGCGGGGATGGAACTGGTTTGGTTCCGTGATGACGGCGATTACATCAACGCCACTGTGCGCGATGGCTTTTCATCGGTGTGGCAGGGCGTGCTCTTGACGGGCATCATCTTGATTCTCTTCTTGGCGGATATCCGAACCGCCTTTGCGGCCTTTGTCTCCATTCCGATCACGATGGTGATTACCTTGGTCGTCTTCTCGATGTTTGGGTACACCTTTAATATCATCACCATGTCGGCCGCCGGCATCTCGGTGGGGATTTTGGTGGCGAACTCCATCGTGGTGCTTGAAAACATTGCCTTGGCCTTTGAGAAGAAGAAGGGGATTCCCTTTGATACCGCCTCCACGGTTGAACGTGCAACATCGGCGGTGGCGTTGGCTGTGGCGGCTTCGGCATTGACCAATATCGTCGTCTTCTTGCCGATTACCACGATGCAGTCAATCTCTGGACGTTTCCTCTCGCCCTTCGCGGTGGTGGTGACGGCGGCAACCTTTGCCTCGCTCTTAATCGCCTTTACCTTGACACCAATCTTGGCAATGGTGACGGTGAACTGGGGTACGCGTTTTCTCAATCCCTTCTTGGCGCGCTTGTTAAAGCCGTGGAATTGGTTTTACAAGTGGTTGGAAACGGGTTATGTGCGTTCGATCAAGTGGGTGGCGCGTGCGCCGTGGCTCTTTGTGGTGCCGTTGACCCTTGCCACGGTGGCGGGCTTTGCCTACTTCCCGAGTCGCGTGCAGATGGACTTTGTGCCAGCGACGGACCAGGGTGACGTGATGGTGAAGTTGGAGTTCCCCGCCGATTGCAACCTGGATCGAACCATTGAGCGGACGCTTGCCATTGCTACGAAGTTACGTTCGGCCGAGTCGCACATTGAGCATATCAATATCAACTGTGGCAAGGTGCAGGGCACCCTTGGCCAGGTGTCGGAGGGCACCTATCTCTCTGAAATTAACTTCCGTCTCACGCCGATGACCGAACGCCCAGAGGCGCCCTTGGCAGAGATCCGTAACCGTTTTCGTGCCTTGCTCTTGGAGGAACCCGATTGCATCTCGTCGGTGTTGATTCCGAGTGCTGCGGGTGGCGCGTCGCAGGATATCCAACAGTTCATCTGCGGCGACGACTTGGAGGTGTTGAACGCCACC
>JAFYMU010000172.1 GCA_017548245.1 Kiritimatiellia bacterium
CCCCGAACGTTTGGCGGCGCAGAACATGGAAACCAGCGAGGTGGTGAAGGCGATTGAATCGCAGAACCGTCAAGCCGCGTTGGGTTCGGTCGGTGCATCGCCCGTTGCCGATCCGCGAATCAAGAATGTTTACAGTGTCGTGACCGATGGTCGTTTGGGTTCGGTCAAGGAATTCGAAGAGATTGTGGTCCGTACCTCCGAAGATGGTGGTATGGTGCGTTTGCGTGATATCGCTCGCGTGGAAGTGGGCGAACAGGCTTACGGCAACACCGGCTTCTTCAACGGCGCAGCGTGCGTTTCGATGGGTTTGAACCAGACGCCGGGGACTAACGCAATTGAGGCCGTGGACGCTGTGAAGGCGGAATTGGAACGTCTCAAGCCGACCTTCCCGGGCGACTTGGAGTGCGTCTTTGCTTATGATGCCACCGAAGTGGTGCGTGTCTCGATTAAGGAAATCGTCTCGACGTTGCTTGAAACCTTTATCTTGGTGGTGATTGTCTGCTTCGTCTTCTTGCAGGACTTCCGCGCCACCTTGGTGCCGTTGTGCGCCATTCCCGTGTCGCTCTTGTGTACCTTCACGATGCTGAAACTCTTTGACTTCTCGATTAACACCTTGACGCTCTTCGCGTTGGTGCTCGCAATCGGTTCGGTCGTGGACGATGCAATCGTGGTGGTGGAACGTGTCCAGTATCACATGGACAAGAGTAAGTTGGATCGTAAGACCGCCACCTTGCTCACGATGTCGGAAGTGACGGGCGCTGTGATTGCAACGACCTTGGTGTTGTTGGCCATCTTCGTGCCAGTGGGCTTCATCTCGGGTATTACGGGCCGCATCTATGCTCAGTTCGCTGTGACGATGTCGGTGGCAATCTGCTTCTCGACCGTGAACGCGTTGACGCTGTCGCCCGCGATTTGTTCAACGATTTTGGGCGTTCCCAAGGCGCACACCGCCCCCTGGGATCCCTTTACGTGGTTCAATAAGTTGGTCGATTGGATGAAGCGTTACTACGCCATCATCGCCAAATTCTTTGCAGCGCGTCGTTTGTTGACCTTCGTACTCTTTGCTGTGACGGTCGCCACCGCGTTGGTGTGCTTGGAAAAGACGCCGACCTCCTTCTTGCCTGAAGAAGACCAGGGCGTGATCTTCGTGGACTTGTCGTTGCGCGAAGGTACGAACCGTTCGGTCACCGATAAGTTTATCCAACGCGCTGAAGCCGAAATCCGTCAGATTCCTGGCGTGAAGGGCGTGCTCGCTGTGGTGGGTTGGGCAATGGTGTCGGGTAATGCTGAAAACACCGGTATGCTCATTGTAACGCTCGATACGTGGGCTGAACGTCCGAGCCCCGACTTGACGGCCCGTTCGGTCTTGAACCAGATTATGGCGATTTCCGAACGCTTCCACGAAGCCAAGTTCTTCGCCATGTTACCGCCCGCCATTCAGGGTCTCGGTGTGACCGGTGGTATGAGTATTCAATTCCAGTCGCTCGCCTCAACCGACCCCGAAGCGATTGAACGCAGCTTGCGCGGCTTCTTGGGTGCGTTGAATCAGGCTCCCGAAATCGCCATGGCCTTCTCGCCGTACACCTCGGGTACGCCGCACATCGACTTGAAGGTCGACCGTGTGAAGGCGGAAACCTACAAGGTGCCGGTCTCGACGCTCTACTCGACCTTGCAGGGCTACTTGGGTTCGTACTACGTCAACGATATCAATATCGGTACGCAGGTGAACCAAGTGGTGGTGCAGGCTGACTGGAAGGGGCGTGATACGATTGACGCCATTGGCCGCCTCTATGCCAAGAGCACCACGGGTGCGATGGTGCCAGTGAGCGCAATGGTGGAAACCGAAACCGTGGGTGGCACGCGTAACTACTCGCGTTATAACCTCTTCCCCTCGGCCAAGATTACCGCTAATGCTCAGGACGGCTTTGCTTCGGGTCAGGCGATGGCCGCTGTGAAACGTGTGGCACAGTCCACGCTCTCCAAGGATTTTAGCTTCGAATGGACCGACTTGTCCTTCCAGGAAGCCTCCACGCAGGGGCAGACCGTGATTCTCGTAATCGCCGCCTTCGTCTTCGGTTACCTCTTCTTGGTGGCCCAGTACGAAAGCTGGACCTTGCCCTTGCCGGTGATGACCTCCATCATTGTCGGTTGCGCAGGCGCTTTGTTGGGCTTGATGAAGTGGGGCTTGTCGCTCTCGATTTACGCTCAGCTCGGTCTCTTGCTCTTGGTCTCCTTGGCCGCAAAGAACGCTATTTTGATCGTGGAATTCGCCGCACAACGTCGTGAACAGGGCTTGACCATCATTGACGCTGCCGGTGAAGGCGCGGGCGAACGTCTCCGCGCTGTGTTGATGACGGCTCTCACCTTCATTTTGGGTGTATTGCCGATGGTGTACGCTACTGGCGCAGGTGCCGCAAGCCGTCAGCACATTGGTGTGACGGTGTACACGGGCATGTTGGTTTCGACCACGTGCGGCCTCGTGATGATTCCTGCGCTCTTCTCCCTCTTTGAGAAGATGCGTGAAAGCACCTATGTTTTGTTTGGATCTTCGCATAATGGGAAGGAGGAGACGAAGTGAAAGCATCGCTCTTGTCTCTAACAGCCATCCTCGCGCTCGCAGGGTGTTCGTCGCTCAATCAAACGTATCAAGAACGCACCGTAGTGCAGGTCTTAGAGGCCTCCACCGTGGCAGGGGATACGCGCCCTGACGCCTTGCCCGTCGTCACGCCCGCACCCGATGTGCGCGCCGATGCTTGGTGGACGCGTTTTGATGACCCCGTGTTGACGCGCTTGATTACCAAGGCCTACGCCGCAAATCGTTCCTTAGTCGCCGCCCGTGCCAACCTTAATGCCGCGCGTGCCGCATGGGAATATCAGCGTGGCGCCCTCTTGCCGATGGTGGATGGTGGCGCAGATGCCATGCGTAACTATACCTCGCAGAATGGCCCCTCGGGTCACCGTTCCTACTCGGACTTCAAGGTCGCAGGCACGGCACGTTGGGAACTCGACCTCTTTGGCCGTCAGCAGTTCTTGATTGACGCCGCCGAAGCAGAGGAAGAGGCCACGGAAGCACGTTTGAAGGCCGTCTGGGTCTCCGTCTCCTCCGCCGTTGCCAATGCCTATTTGGAGTTGCGCACGTTGCAAGGTCGCTTGATGGTGGCCGAGGATAACCTCAAGTTGCAGCAGGCGAACTATGATTTGCAGGCCAATCGCACCGCAGGTGGTTTGGCCAATGAACTCGTGAAGAATCAGGCCGAATACGACTTGCGTAGCACCGCCGCCGCCATTCCGAGCTTGAAGGCTCGCATCGTGGCCGTGGAAAACACCATTGCCGTGTTGTGTGGCACCACCCCTGGCACCTTGCCGCCCGACATCGTTTCGCCCATCCTGAAGGATGCGCCTGTCGCGGCTACCGAGGAGGACGCGGACGCCACCCCTGAAACGCGTGCCCTTGGTTTGCGCCCCACCGGCATCCCGCAACCCGAACAGATTCCCTTGGATGTGGGCATCTCCATTTCGGCCTTGCGTCGCCGTCCCGATGTGATTGCGTCCGAACGCCTCTTGAAGGCCTCGGTTGACCGTTTGGCCAATGCCAAACTCGAACGTTATCCCAACATCTTTATTAGCGCCTCCCTCGGTTTGGATTCCGTTAAACTCGGCGACTTGTTGGACTGGGATAGCCACTTCTACAACTTTGGCCCCGGCCTCTCCATCCCGATCTTCCGCGGTGGTCAGATCGAAGCCAATATTGAGATGAAGACCGAAGCCCAGCGCATCGCCTTGTCCGATTACGAAAACACCGTGCTCACCGCACTCGGGGACATTCGTACCGCCTATGCCGCCTACATTCAGGAACTCGAACGCCTCCAACAGTTGCGTTTGGGCGTGCAAGCCGCACAAGCCGCTTACGAAATCGCATCCAATAAGTATAACGCCGGTCTCGGTGACTTCTTCGATGTCTTGGATGCCCAACGTAAACTCTTCTCCTTGGACGAAGATCGTGTGATTAGTGAAGGCGCCATTGCCTCCGCACAAGTCGCCCTCTACAAGGCCCTCTGTGGCGGTTGGGAAGGCGACGCCAGCCCTGAAACGGCCGAACAACTCTTCGGCGTTCGCGATGCCTCCGAACCCCTCTTGGCCCCTCTCGCAACAGAGACCAAGTAAAGTTCTCCGCATTCCTCAACAAAAACCGGCCCCACGGCCGGTTTTTTTATTGCTTGCGACAGAACCCCTGCACAAAAGCGTCCACGGACCAGACCGAAAACACGGAAATGCCCTTCGGGCAGCTCAATCGCGCCGCCTCACATCGCTCCCTTGGAGCGCTGGCAGGGTACGGGATGCAATCCCGTCGTTTGGTTCTTCACAGGGGAGGCGAGAAAACGGTGTGAAGGGACAACGTGACAGAAGAGACCAAGGGACAAAGAGACGCGTTTAGTTGACTGTTTGCGGTTAGCTGTTAGCCGTTATCGGTTTGCGGTTAGCTGTTAGTTGTTTGCTAAGGCGAAGCGCAGTCCAATTATGATTTACGATTTTTTCAACCCTAAACCCTGAACCCTAAACTCAGAACAGCCCGCAGGGCTTCTTGCGTTAAAACCATCCTGGCAGCGCAAGAAGCGCGGTTGATCTGTCTCGGACGGAGCAAGCCGTGCATCCTTTGCGTCTTTGCGGTAAAACTGCGCAGCAACTGCCCGCAGGGCTTCAATTCATCATTCATCATTGGATAGTCTATCGTTCGCTTATCTATTTGGGGCACTAGCCTGTTATCTATCGCTCCTAGCCCATCTATCGCTTGTCCGTCGCGCTTGGATTGGCGAATAATCTAAGTACAACTTCCCTCCAATCCAAGCCGAGTTGTCCGCCAGTTTGACTGAAACTCAACTTCACTTTCAGTCAAACTTGATTTAAGTTTCAGTCAAACTGACTTCAAGTTTCAGTCAAACTTAAACTCACTTTCAGTCAAACTGACTTTGCATTTGAATCAAATTGGATGGCGATTGCGCTTAGATTGGCGCACGATGTAAGCGCTTCTCACCCCAGAAATGGACCATTTTCGTTTTAACAATGGCCCATTGTTTAGATGGATGCTAGTTTGATTCGCGTTTAATGAGCGCGAGATTTTCACAGTGTTGCACGAGGGGATACAGGCTTCCGTGGGCACAAATCCACGGAATGCTCAATTCATCATTCATCATTCGTCATTCATCATTGGCAATCGCCGCCCTCCCGTTCCTCCAACACCGTTGGCTCATTCACGCCATGCGTGGATGCGACAGACT
>JAFYMU010000013.1 GCA_017548245.1 Kiritimatiellia bacterium
CTCGTGGCGCTTGACCACTTGGAAGCGCGATTCTGGTTGGGCCTCGGCTGCGTTCAACAACGCATGGGCGACCTTGAGGCGGCGGTACGGAGTTACGCCACGGCCTCCCTTTTAGACCTCCACGATCCACGACCGCAACTCGCGGCGGCCCAGTGTTACCTCAAACTCAATCAGGGCGCCCTCGCGGAAAGTGCCCTCCTTGCGTTGGAACGGTTTTGCCCCGCGACCGACCAAGGCGAACGTTACCGCGCCAAGGCACGCATCCTCAAACGTTGCCTCAAGGCCTCAAGAGGAGGTCTCCATGAACACCATTAACCCCACCACCTTCCCACCGCCCGCTACCCTTGACGTTGCAGGCGTGGAAACGGTTCAGGCTGCACTTCAAGCCTATGTGGCGGCTTCCACCACAAAGCCCCTCCTCCCCCGCGAAGCACCCAAAGGGAAACTGCTTGAAGAGCCCGAACTCGATCCGCCCTCTCCCGTGGGCGACAGCACGGTCGCCTTAGAACGGTTACTCGCCAAACTCCTTTTGGAGAGCAATGCCCAACAACTCTCTCTCACGAAGGAACGCATTGAAGCCAACCAGATGGCAATTCATGCGCGCCATGAAGAACAGATGAGTAAACTGCAAGACAGTTTGAACGAGGCGAGCAAGGCTGAGAAGGGTTCCACCGCATTGCGCGTCTTTAGTTGGATCTTTACCGCATTGAGCGTGGTGACGGCGGCCGCGGCGTGTATTGCCACAGGTGGCATTGCGGTCCCTGCAGTGGTGGGTGCAGTGGTTGCGGTGGGAATGCTCGCGCTCTCAGAAAGTGGCGCGATGGAAACGTTGACAAACGCACTTAGCGATAGCATCAAGCAGAGCTTCAACTGTAACTCCACCAAGGCCGAGATTGGCGCACAAGTCGTTTTGACGGCCCTCCTACTAACCCTCTCCATCGGCACGATGATTGGGGGTGGCATTGGTAGTGCCGCTTGCCTTGCCAATCGCGCCATCTCCACCTCCGTCCACGTGGCACAGGCCATCCAGAAGGGGGCAACGATTGCCAATGGTGCCGTTGGCCTCGCCGCCACGACAACGCAAGGCGTGGTGACTGAAAAACGGTATGAGGCGCAGACTCTGCAAGCCGATGCCGCGGAGATTAGCCAGTTCTTAACGTTGTTGCAAACGACCTTGCAGAATGAAGAAGAGGCTTTGCAAACGTTGCTCGAAGCCCATCAAGCAACCCTTTCGTCCCTTGCTGGGATGTTAGAACGTGATACGCGTGCCCAATATGAAATTGACGCACGCATTGGCGCAATGATCTAAAGGAGGCTGTTATGATTGACACCTTGACCTACCAACTTCCCTTGCCCACCTTCTTCACACCCCAGGTGGAGACACCTGCTGCGGCGCCCATTCGGAACCACCCAGTCCCGAGCGTGGAGGCGACTAACCCCTTCTTCCTCTCCACGGATGCGAACGAACGCCTTCACGCGTTGGCCGAACCGCAGGCGTGTTCGCCCGAAGCGCTCCAGCAGGTCTACCCAAAGTTGCAATCATTGGAACGCAGTGTGCGGTCCACCGCACCAACGTTGGCGGCACAAGCCCCCGAAGCCTTCTTTGATGTTTACGCGCTCTTACGTCTATTGGCCGATGTCGCCCAAGAGCAACGCGACTCTGCCCGTTCGATACGCAAAGCCTATTCTGCACAAGCCAAGATCGCCATTCAGCAACAAGCCGACCTGCAACGTTCTGCAGCGTACACGGGGTTAGCGATGGGGTTGACGGCTTGTGCCATCTCTGTCACCATGCAAGTGGGCAACCTCTCCCTCTCAACTGCGGCCAAAGTCAAGCAGGACGAGGTAGGCAAACAGTTGGGCTTGCCCGAAGCCCAAAAGGCCTATGCCCAAGAGGTTAAACTCGAGACGAGCAATCGTCAGATGGTCACCCAGGAACAAACCGCCACCGATAAGACCTTGCGCAAGGTCTTGGGGGATGAAGCGGCGACCACCTTTAAGAACGCGTTGGGCACCGCGCCCGAAGTGGCTGACGCGCGCACCCAGTGGCAAGAAGCGCAACAGCAATTAGGTGCCGCACACGACCGCCTCGCAGCGAACCCCAGTAGTGCCGAAGCGATGGCTGAGGTGGAGGTGGCAATCCAACAAGGTAGCGTGGCGGCAGGCAATTATCGCACCGCACTCAAAGCGCAAACGCAGCAGTATAAAGCGTTGGCCGACGCGAGTCCGAACGATGCCGCCGCTGCGGCACGTGCGGCTTCTGCTCGAAGCTATCAGCAGGTGGAAGAGGTTGAACTGCCCGCCTTCTTCGGAGGGAATGGTGCAGTTGATAATACCGCCACGCAACGGTTTAATCTGATTCAGGGGGCGACCCAGGCCGATCCCGTTCATAGACGTTGGTCTGCCATCGCCTCAATTAGCCAAGCCACCGCTCAGATTACGGCGAGCATCGGTCAGACGCTCAATTTGAGCGCCCAACAGATTAGCCAATTGCAAGGTGCACGCGCCATTGAAACAGGTGCCGTTGCCTCCAAAGCCCGTGCCGCGGCCGATGCGGCGGCAGCCATCTTCTCGCAAGAAGCCGACATCCTCAAAGCCGTGTTGGATATGATGAAGGGCATTTTGCAGAGCGAAAACCAGTCGATGGAGACCATCCTCCGCGCCTAAGGAGAGAACCATGAATGCGCTCATTGAAACGGTTGAGCTCGCGGTTGGGCCCTATGGTTTTCAACAGCGCGACTATCGGTTGCCCGGATGCGAGCAAACCCTCACCTTTGAGGATTTGTTGCGCGAGGTGGGATTAGAACGTAGTGTCGCCTTAGAGGCGGCACTTGCGGACTTGGTAAAGGCGATTAACGACAGCCGTGATAAGGTTGAACGCTTGGGGTGGTCTGTAGCCTTTTGTTCGGAACGTCTCGTTGAACAAGAGGGCTCAGATGCCAAGAACAGCACAATGCTTTACGATCACGGCTTTAACACCGTCTTCAAATGGGTGAGTTACTACGATATTCCAGAGGCCGCCTACTTTCAGTACAATGCCAAAACGGCGTGTTACGGTTTGAGTGTGGGGAATTTACGCTTGGAATACGAAGAACTCGCCTTTGCGATCGAACGCGAGAATAGCGAATTGGAGAAGGCGTTGGTCGACTTGCAGAGTTTGGTGTCCAAACGCGATAACAGCTTTGAGCAAGCCGCCACGCTCAGTCAGAAGATTAGCGATGCGCGCAAAATCACCTTGCGTAATCTCTAGGAGGTGCGCGATGTCTACAATTACCACCACGCCAATTGACCTTGGTAAAGGCGGCTTTGCCGACTTGGGGATTGTATCCAATGATTACAGTCTCGCGGGAAGCGCGGCGATTGATTACCAAACGTTGACCGTGCAGATCGCTCAAACCCGAGCCCATGCGTTGGAAAAGGAGATTACACCCTTGGCCACCAAAATGGAGGCTCGCAATGACGAACTCGCCTTGTTGGGTGAAACGCTCTCCATCTTTACGGAAGCCTCACAACGCTTTCCGAGCGACGCAGAGGGTTCGGACAAGACCTCCTTCGCCCTTGATGCCGAGATCTATGCCTATTTGGTAGACCACGACCTCATCAGCACCGGCATTACCTATAATGCCACCACAGGCAAGATGACGGCAACCAAGTCTGCGTTGGCAGGCGCGAATGAAGCAGTCAAGACGCGGATGGATGGGTTAAATAACGATGCACAACGCGACATGACGCGTTTGGAATCGCTCGTGGCACGACGTGACGAAGCCTTTGAGGCCGCCTCAAAGTTCCTCAACAACATCAGCGGTTCGCGCGATACCGTCTTAAAAGGAATAACGCGATGAAGATTGAAACGACACCCCTCGCAGTGGAGGGTCCCCTTGCGGCAACAGGTGCGACCTACTCCTTTCATGGCGAGACACAATGCTCGTTGGGCGAACTCCTGTTGGCGGTTAGCCTTGAGCGAGCCACAGCGCTGGAGAAAACAACGGTGGGCCTGCTTGAGGAGGTGGAGGAACAGAATGTGACCTTGGAGGCCTATGCCGAGGTGGCGCGCATGATTTTGGCGGAGGAATCGCCAGAGGCGATCGTAGCCTTGCCCATCGGTTACACCTGCGAGAGTGGTCTCACGGCCCCCACCCTAACGGAATTCCTCACCCAAGAGCTCGGCATTGAAACGCCAACCGCCCCTTGGAGTTATTCCCAACGTCGCGAACTCTACGAAGCGGTGCAAAGTTTGATGGAACCGCTAACAGTGCAGTCCGAAGAGATGCTCATTGACCTCCAAGCACTGGTGAATGCACGGGATAGTTTTTACAATCTCGCCACCAACATGCTCAAGGAGGTTCAACGTGCCACCTTGAACAACATTCCCTCCGCATGAGGTAACGTTATGACCGAGTCAACTGCAATTGAAGCGCTCAATGCTGCGCCACTGAAATGGTTCGCCACACCCGAACGCCTCGCGCTCTCAGAGGGCGAACTTGAACGTTTGGATCCGACCCAATTGCCCTTGTACACCTTTGGCGATCTCACCGACCTGAGCATGGCACGTTATGCGGCAGCGATTTGTCTGACGCGAGCCACCGAACTTGAGGCAGACTCCGTCACGTTGATGGAAACCCTCTCTCAACAAACGGACGCCTTGGAGATTTTGGCCCAAGTAGAAGAGGCCGCGATGGATGTGGTCACGATTGACAACACCTACTACGTGAAGGATTTTCAAGTCACC
>JAFYMU010000173.1 GCA_017548245.1 Kiritimatiellia bacterium
ACACGCGTAACCGTAGCATCTGCTGCCACATTACGCAATGCCGAACCGATGCTTGCACGCACCAAAATACGATGTGCGCCACGCTGGAAGGCATCGCTTTCAGAGGCAAACTTGCCCTGGATGCTCGGACGAAAACGCACGAGCGAACCCACGTTCACCGCATTCCCCTCCTGCAAGAGACGCGTCACCACCGTTGCGAACGATTCCAAGATGCAGTACACTTCATAAGCGCTGTACTTCGAACCCTCACGCACCATGGTTTCGGCCACCTCGCGCAAGCTCTTGGTGTTCGCATGAACACGAGCGCAATACGAGACCTCACCCTTGTTCTTCTCCAAGAGCACATTCTTCACCACGTCATAACGGATAGCCGTGCTATCCCCATTTTCAACATTTAAAGTTGCCATTGTTTGGCTCCTTTCAACCATTGAAGACCCTCTCTGATCGCCCCTCTGCCGCAATCACTCGACCGCCGTCGCAGGGTTTGATTCATCAGAATCTTCACCTTTGTTTGAAAGGTGACATGATTGTGACACTTTTTTACAAAACCTTGATTTGACAGGCTTTGAGCGTGGACATCGCTGGACACGCATGAGGACATTGCAGAACGATTACCACTAAAACGCAAAAAGAAACGTGGCAAAAACCCGTCCGAGACAGATTTGCCACGCTTCTTTTTGCATCTTCGCGTTCAAAAATACAGCGCACAACTTCACGCCATAGCGACTTCACTCCCTCACTTCATACGCGCCAGTCCGCTGGACACGTTCATTCCGCATCCGTTCAAAGAAACGATACACCTCAGGACAGGTCTTTGACAACTGAAGCCGCCACCGCAAGATCGTCCGCTTATCCTTCTTAAAATGTTTTGCCAACTCCACATCCGTGATCTTACTTCCTGCGCGCTTTGCACTCTCGGCCGTAGCCCACAAATTCAAAAACCGCACCTGCGTATCCGTCAACGTCGGATACCGTTGAATCAGCGCCTGAACAAAACTCTGATCACGGCCAAAAGCCTCACGAAACGCCGCATGCTGCTCCCGCGACACCGTTGGACCATGACAACGGCAACACGCCTTCTCGCCACACGCGAAACGTTCCGACTTCGGCGAACGCAAGACCACCACACGGCCCGACAACCGCGTCCCCTCCTCCGCCCACGCCCGTAAATCCCGACGCGTAATCATCCCCGGCTGCGACGGCAAATCCAAGACCATACAATGCACATCCTCCGAAGCCCGCATTCGATTCGCCGCCCGCAAGACATCCAAACGATCCATCGGCCGCAACACCCACGACACCCAACCATCAGGCGTCTGCGGACATGCACAAGCACAAGGCAACGGAGGAGGCCCGACCACCTCTGCCGTTGCCTCCACCATATACGGAAACGCATCCCACATTAGAGCCCCTCCACCACCTGCGTTGCTCGACCCTGATGCGAACACAACTGCACCAGCCCCGCCACCGACGAAAGCGTCCGCTCCGACAACGCCGTTCGCAAGACCCCCTGCTCATGGAAGAAACTCACCGTAAACCCACGCCCCGCCTCACGCGGTTCGAACTGCAACCCAGCATCCATCAAATGACGCGGCCAAACAAAGCCCTGCTGTTCCAACAACTCAAAGCCATCCGTAGCCCAATCCGTCTTCGTCACCGACGCATTCACACCAGGCTCCACATGCGAAATCGACTTCAACGTCAAATTCCGCCACGGATAAACCCCCGCCATTGGACGCCGATCACACGGACGCAACGCCGGCAAAACATCCAAATCAAAGCGAAACGACACAAACGGTTCCACCATTGACCGCCCCGGAAAGAGCGTTCCATTCAACGCAGGCAACAACGCCGGCACCTGACGCTTATTCGACGCCGACACATAAAAGAGATGATGCCGTTGGTCAATCACCACCATCGCCACCTGACGCGGCGTGTACGTCACCGAACCCGGCCGCCCATCCTCATACGTTGCCGCCCGATGCTGCCGCACCTGCCCATGGAAAAAGGCCAACATCCACTGCCCAGGCGCCATCCGAACCACCTTCGGCGTCAACGCCTCTAGGCCCAATAAATCCCCCACACGCTCAGCCGTTCGAGAGACAACAATCTCCTCCACCGGAGGCACGACCACCTCAGGCAACGGCAAACATAAGAGACGACGCGGGGCCTGTAACACGCGACAATGCGTGTCACCCAAACGAACTTCATTCGACATATCCAGTTACTTCTTTCCCCTAACAAAAGGTAGGCTAAAATGTCAACAAGGTCATACTTACCCAAACAATAACGACTCAATCAAAAGGTCTGCATTACGGAATCATAAGGTGCGCCCATTATACCAAAAGCCACCCCACATTTACCCCCACCACAATCCCCCCAACACCCCTCAAAGCCACTAAACACCTCGCAAACCCCGTGCAGCACGAACGAAAAAATTTTACATTTTTTAAGAGCCCTCTCGGGCTGTTGATCGTTGATGGTTGTTAGTTGTTAGTTGCTGGTTGCTAGTTAGCGGCTACGCCGCAGGACTGACAGGAGGGATAAACCACGAATTTCACGAATTCACACGAATGCACTGCCAGGAAGGTGCTGCGCACCAGTTGCTAGTCGATAGTTCCCCGTTCCCAGAAATACACTAAACACACGAAAAAACGCCT
>JAFYMU010000174.1 GCA_017548245.1 Kiritimatiellia bacterium
CAACACCTACTACGTGAAGGATTTTCAAGTCACCTACAACGATGTCACGCAATCATGGGTCGATATCCTCCGCAAGACGTTGGGCTGCACCTTCTCGGTCATGGCGTATGGCAGTTATCCCCTGCCCGATTACTATGATGAAGGTATTGAACCCAATCAACCCTATGTTTATCTCACACACGAACAATACGATCAACTCATCGCGGAAATTGAGAGCAAGATGGACGCTTTCAACTCCCTCAGCCAAGACACGATGATTGACCTCCAAGCCGTCTTGGACCGACGCGACCAGAGTTACACCCTCCTCACCGCGATCCTCACGCTCTGTGGCGATGCCAATCTAACAATCGCCTCCAACTACTAACCCTTTCAACACCTCAAAAACGCTCCATAAAGATACAAGACCTGTCCCGAAAAAAGATATAAAAAAGGCGTGCTTCCTTGGGAGCACGCCTTTTGTTTTGAATCGCAAACGCGGATTAGCCGTTGTTCTGCTTATCCAAGTCGCGCATCGCTTCCTTGCGGGAGAGCTTCACGCGGCCACGTTCGTCGATGCCGATGCACTTCACCATCATCTTGTCGCCGATCTTGCAGACGCTGTCCACGGAGGGGATGCGGCGGTCAGAGAGTTCGGAGATGTGGCAGAGGCCGTCCTTGCCCGGAAGGATTTCCACGAAGCAACCGAATTCCTTGATGCCGGTCACGGTGCCTTCGTAGATCTTGCCTTCTTCTGCTTCAGCAGAGATCGCTTCGACTTCGCGCTTCGCAGCGAGCATGGATTCAGCGTTGGTTGCGAAGATCGAGACCGTGCCGTCTTCAGCGATGTCAATCTGCACGCCCGTGGTGTCGGTGATGCGACGGATGTTCTTACCGCCAGGACCGATCAACTCGCCAATCTTGTCCACCGGAATGGTGAGCGTCGTGATGCGAGGAGCGTAAGGCGAAAGTTCTTCACGAGGAGCAGGAATCACGGAAGCCATGTAATCCAAGATGGTGTTACGACCCACGCGAGCGGCTTCGAGTGCATCTTCCACCAAATCCCAAGTCAAGCCGCGGAGCTTCAAGTCCACCTGGAAGCCGGTGATACCCTTGCGCGTGCCGCCAATCTTGAAGTCCATGTCGCCGCAGTGGTCTTCAGCGCCGAGGATGTCGGTGACCAACACCTTCTTGCTCAAGTCCGGCGTGGTGAAGAGACCCACAGAGATACCAGCCACAGGAGCGGTAATCGGCACACCAGCATCCATCAATGCCAAGCAGCCACCGCAGATGGAAGCCATCGAGGAGGAACCGTTGGAGCCCATGATTTCAGAGACCACGCGCACCGAGTAAGGATAATCGGCGGGGATCACTTCGGCGAGCGAACGTTCAGCCAATGCGCCGTGACCGATTTCACGACGACCCGTGGTGCCCACGCGGCCGACTTCACCCGTGCAGTAAGGCGGGAAGTTGTAGTGAAGGATGAACTTCTTCTGCTTCGGACCGCCCGTGACGGAATCCAAATCCTGAGCATCCTTGGTGGTGCCGAGGGTCACCGTGGCGAGGTTCTGCGTTTCACCGCGATTGAACACGGCCGAACCGTGGGTGCGGGACAAGACGCCAACCTGTGCTGCGAGCGGACGGATTTCGTGCTGAGCACGGCCGTCAATACGCTTGCCACGTTCGAGGAAGTTTGCGCGAACGGTTTCGATTTCGAGTGCATCAAAGAGGTGGACGAACTTCACATCGTCGATCACCCAGTAGCCTGCTTCATCCTTACCATACTTTTCCTGGCAAGCCGCCAAAAGTTCAGCGCGGATAGCATCCACAGCGGCCTGACGTTCCAACTTGCCGGGGATGATCAAAGCATCGGCCAAACGTGCACCGCCGAGGTCGCGGATGAAGTTCATCTTTTCCGGATCTTCGGGGATGTCAGCGATTTCCTTGTCGGGCTTACCGAGCGCACGACGCATTTCGATCTGCAAATCGATGATCTTTTCCACTTCTTCATGTGCGCGCTTCATCGCGGCCAAGAAGTCAGCTTCGGAGATTTCCTTAGCCGAACCTTCCATCATGAGGAACTTGCCACGGAGACCAGCATAGAGAAGGTCGAGATCGGACTGAGCGCGTTCGTCATGGCTGGGGTTGATCACCCATTCGCCATTGATGCGACCGATGCGAACGCAACCAATCGGGCCCATGAAGGGCACGTCGGAGAGGTGAAGTGCAGCAGAGGCGGCATTCACGGCCAAGATGTCGGCTTCGTGCTTACCGTCGCAGCTGACCAACATGGAGTTGACCTGCACGTCGTTGTAGTAACCGTCAGGGAAGAGCGGACGGATCGGACGGTCGCACATACGAGCGATCAACGTTTCCTTTTCAGAGGGACGCTGTTCGCGCTTGAAGAAACCGCCAGGGAAGCGGCCTGCGGCGTAAAACTTTTCGCGATATTCGCACTGAAGCGGGAAGAAATCGATACCTTCACGCGGCTTATCGGTGCACGTGACGGCACAAAATACGGTGGTATCACCCACGGAGACGGTTACGGCACCGGCGGCCTGCTGAGCCAAGAGACCGGTTTCGATGGTCATGGTCTGTCCGGCGATTTCGGCCGAGAATTTCTGACTGTTTTGCATACGTTTTTCCTACTGCGGGTCGTGGCTCGGAAAGAACTGCTGCCACCCTGTCCGCAGGTCTGTTTTGTCCTAATGTCTTTCCAATATCAAAGCATAACACAAAAACCGCACCGTTTGCAATGCTTTATCATTGGGATGAAGCGCTTTTGAGGACCTTTTTGCCCCAAATTCACCCCCTCTTCCACGCGATTGGTGCTAGAAATAAAAAAATCGCCCCAACAATGGGACGACGAACAGTGATGCTTGCTTCATTTTTAAGATTCGATTGGGACCATCTTCCAGAAAAGAAAAATGGTGCCGGAGAGGGGACTCGAACCCCTGCGCCTTTAATCGGCAACGGATTTTAAGTCCGTCGTGTCTACCGATTCCACCACTCCGGCAACCGAATGAGCGCACAGTATAGCACAAACGTTATCGCAAAACAATGATTATCCTGAAAAAGCCGCATTTTCCTTGCCTTGCCCCTGCCCCAAGACAATTGCCCCTCCCTTAAAAACAAATCGGCCACGCAATGCATGGCCGATTGTGTTTTATTAAGGTAACGCCTTAGCCCAACTTCTTGCGCAGGAGTTCCTGCACCATCTGCGGACTTGCCTTACCCTTGGACTGCTTCATCACCTGCCCCACGAGGAAGCCAATTGCCGCGCCCTTACCTGCACGGAAGTCAGCCACCACCTTGGGATTGGCTTCAAGCACAGCATCCACAAAGGCTTCAATCGCGCCAGCATCAGAGACCTGACCCAAACCGCGTTCCTTCACGATTGCGGCCGGATCGCCACCCTTTTC
>JAFYMU010000175.1 GCA_017548245.1 Kiritimatiellia bacterium
CTGTGTAGTGAAGCGGTGCTTTAGGCTTCAAAGTCGGCCGGTCGGCGAGACTGGATGGCCTTGGTGGCATCTTCCGGTGTCGCGATGGCGCAGGGACCTGCAACGCAACCGCCCGGGCAGACCATGATTTCAATAATATCTGCCGGTGCCTTCTTGGTCTTTGCAAAGACCTTGAGCAGGGCGATATTCTTCTTGTTGAGACCATTAATCTTGAAGACGGTGGGTTTCGGTGCGCCTTCGGGCAAGTAGTGGGCCACGGCATTGGCCACGCCACCGCTGATGGCGAATTCTGCACCGTAGTGCGTGCCGCCGAGTTCGGGCTGGATGGCTTCCAAGTCGTCCAACTGGATGTTGTCGGCCATCAACCAGGCACCGATTTCTTCAGCGGTGAGCACGTAGTCGGGCGAACCCTTCTTGTGGGCTTCGGTACGCTTCGCCATGCACGGGCCAATGAAGACCGTAATGGCATCAGGGTACATCGCCTTGGCGCGACGGTCAGAGAAGATCATCGGCGAGGGGGTGTGCGAGACGTAAGGCTTGATTTCGGGAATGTGACGTTCAACGCATTCCATCCATGCCGGGCAGCAGCTGGTGGTCATGAAGGGGGCGCCTTCAGCCTTGCGTTCGGCCCATTCGGCGGCTTCTGCGATGGCGGTGTCATCACCACCCAAGGCGACTTCATGGACTTCTGCGAAGCCAATCTGCTTTAATGCGGCGTAGAGCTTGCCGGGTTCGACCGGGAAGAAACCGTTCACTGCGGGTGCCACGAGGGCGATCACGCGCTTACCTTCTGCGATGTCACGCACCACATGGGCAACTTGGTTACTCTGCATGATGGCGGCGAAGGGGCAAGCCTTGATGCAACGACCGCAACGGATGCACTTTTCGTCATCCACCGTCACGCGACCGTCGTCGGTCTTACCAATGGCACCCACGGGGCAAGCGTCAGCGCAGGCCAACGGCACCTGGATAATGGCGTGGTAACGGCAGACGTCGGCGCACTTACCGCAGTTGATGCAGAGTTCGTGCGAGATGCGAGCGCGACCATTGCGAACCTGGATCGCCTTGCGCGGGCAGATGTTGGTACAAGGACGTGCCAAGCAACCGCGGCACATGTTGGTGACCATAATCTGCGATTCCATACAAGCCGAACACGCATCCGGGAAGATGGTCAAGAAGGGGTCGCAAGCGGGGGGTGTGGTCTTGGTGTCGTCGGCATAGGAGGCGAGCGTCTTGAGTTCGTCCGTCTCATCTTCCACACGGAAACCCAGCGCCGACATGCAACGGTAACGCAGTGCCGCGCGGTCCTTGTAGATACAGCAACGCGACGAGGGCGCACCCTTCGGACGCATCAAAATCGGAATACGATCAAGGTCTTCGTGCTTGCCTTCTTTAACCGCTTTAATGACATAGGCCAAGACTTCGCGGCGTAAACGATCGGCTTCACTAATCATCGGAATAGACATGGGGCGATCCTTTGTTTAGGCTTCAAGAATGGTACGGATGGCGTTCAACACCTTGCCTTCATCGGCTTCGGCAATGAGTTCGCCGTTGACGCGGACAAACGGTGCTCTGCCAAATTGACCTGCCTGCTGGCAAGCGCCAACGCAACGCATGCCCTTCACGGTCACGCGGTCTTTCCACTCCTCGGGAAGGCGTTCTGCGATGCCTGCGAGTTGTGCGCCACCCATCACATAACAGGTGGTTCCCATACAAATTTCTACGGTAACAGTTCCAGCCATTTGCGTTCTCCTGCAAAAAGGAATCATCGTCTCTAGACGAACATACGACTTACTGATAATAGTATAGTGGAATCGAGGCGAATGTGCAATTAGAAGCGGCAAAAAGCTAAAAATAATTTTTGTAACATTTCCGTTTGCGTCGCGTGTAGTTGATGGACTGTCTAACCAAGGAGGAGAGATGACACCGTTTGAAACACTCTTAAAGACGCTGAGCGATGCGTCTGGTTGTGCGTTACACCCCGATGAGAAGGGGCTCTGCGAGATGAGCTTGCAGGGTTGCCCCATCTATCTGTACCACCAAGTTGCCGATGGCCTGGTGCTCGGCTTTGGCGTGGTCAAGACTCTGGAGGAACCCCTCTGCGCGGATCTCTTGCGTCACGCCTTAACCCTTTCGCTCTTTGGTCAGGGCACCCATGGCTTTAGCCTCGGCCTCTTTGGGCGAACCCTGTTGCTCTCGGGCGTCTTTCCCATTGAGAACCTTACGGCAGAATCTCTGGTCGCGCAACTCTACTTGCTCGCCTTGCAGGTGCAGGAGGTGCGGCACGAACTTGAAAAGCCACTGACCTCCGTGGAGATCAATGGCTTTGCGACCGTCCGTGAGGATCCTATCTTAACGGGTGGGCTTCGGATCTAACAAGAGCTTGAGTTCCGCTGCCGTCAATTCGCGATAGTGACCCGGAGGAAGCGCGCCCAAGCGTAACCCCGAGAGGGCGACGCGGCGCAAGCGGCGAACGCGTAAGCCGGCTTGTTCGCACATCTGACGAATCTGGCGGTGGCGTCCTTCGGAGAGTTTGAACTGGAGGAGGCGCGGTTGCAGTTGTTTGACTGGCACCGGGCGAATCCGGTAGCCTTCGATGACGAGCGGACTGCGCAAGGTGTTGAGCTGCTGTTCGCTCGGCTCCACATTCACCTCCACCTCATAGATCTTGTAATGGGCATAGCGCGGGTGGGTCAACTGTTGGATAAGCGCGCCATCATTGGAGATCAAGAGCAACCCTTCGCTATCCTTGTCCAGACGGCCTACGGGCACGAGGCGTTCGCGAAACTTGTGGAAGGAGTCCAGCACGCTACGCGCACCTTGGCCATCGGTCGAACAGACCTCGCCCACAGGCTTGTGGTAGAGGAAGGTGCGGTGGGGTTCGGCACGCAGTGGAATCGGACGCCCATCACAGTTAATCGCGGCCGTAATCGCCACGCGAAAGCCGGGTTCGGTCACGCACTGACCATTCACGGTAATGCGCCCAGCGCGAATCAGCTCTGCGGCACCACGACGGGAGGCAATGCCACGTTGGGCCAAGATGTTTTGCAAACGTTCAAGATTATCCATAACGCCTCCCATTATTGCGCAGTGTTCGCCGCTTCAAGCAACGCTTTGAAGTGTTGAAGGGCGGGGAACAAAATCGCTTCACGGTCCGCACGCGTCATCAGCTCCTCCGTCCAGAGGTTGAGCTGAACGCCTCGCACCGCCTTCGGTAACTGCCACTTCGGGAGATTGGCGCGACTGGCCGCCTGGTCGAGGTAACAGAAGGAGTAGGGGCACGCCACATCCTGTTCGCGCGGCGTGACCTCATCATGCCAACAGGTCAAGATGATGTTGTCCACATTGACGCCCGTAGCCTTGAGTTCATCCCACGCTGCCACCTCGCGACCGCGTTTGCGAACCGATTGGATGAGCGCTTCGTAAAACCGCTTCTGCGTCTCCGGATTGCGACATCCAGGGCAATCACGCCAAACGTAATCGGGCACCTCGTCGCAACCAATATGAATGGGCGAACCCGGGAAGGCGTCGCAGAGTTCGCCAATCACCGTGTCGAGCAATTCAAGCGTCTTGGGATTGCTAATGCAGATGATATCCTTGCCCAAAAACCACTGCTTCGGATCTTGGTTCGTCGGACACGCAATCTCAGGATAAGCCGTCAGCAACGCTGCCGAATGGCCCGGCACATCAATTTCAGGCATAATCGTAATGCCATACGTTGCCGCCTCTTGCGCAAGCGCGGTGAGTTCGGCCGCGGTGTAAAAGCCGCCATAACGTTTGAGCCCCTTTGCCGCATGTTCAGTTGTCCAGAACTCCGTGGCGCGCCAATTCCAAGGGCGGTCCGTCTTATCCACGCGCCAAGCCCCCACCGAGGTCAACCGCGGATAGGCCTTACTTTCAAAACGCCACCCTGGCCCATCCACCAAATGCAGATGTAACACATTACAATGCGCCGCCTGAAGATGCGGAAAGAGCGCGCGAATCTCATCCAACGATGGAAAATGCCGCGATGTATCCCAAAGCAACCCACGCCACGAAGGCGTCATCGCCGAGAGAGACGCCACCACGCAACAAACAAAAATCAAAAGAATCTTTTTCATAGCCCTTTAGTATAACGGATTTCTACCCAAAAGAGGACACCCATCCGTGGATTTTTAGCCGCCACAGACCGTTGTTGGTTATTAGTATTCCCAGCGGCTTCGCCGTGGGCGCATTTGGTTGGTTTCTAGTTGGTAGTTGTTAGGTGTTAGTTGTTAGTTGCGCGGGGGGACTGTGGGAGCGCGC
The DNA here is from genome assembly GCA_017548245.1 of Kiritimatiellia bacterium. GTDB lineage: Bacteria > Verrucomicrobiota > Kiritimatiellia > RFP12 > DVOR01 > Spyradenecus. The sequence goes on from JAFYMU010000175.1 coordinate 4,285, forward strand.
ATTCAAAGGTGGCTACTTTTGAAAAGATAGACAAGAGAACGATAGCTAACAGGCTAGCGCCCCAAATAGGCAA
>JAFYMU010000176.1 GCA_017548245.1 Kiritimatiellia bacterium
CATCGTGAACTGGTGCCCGCGCTGCGGCACGGCATTGGCTGACGACGAAGTGGAACACGAACCCAACAACGGCAGCCTCTGGCACGTGCGTTATCCGGTGGTGGGCAGCGAAGGCGAATATGTCACCGTCGCCACCACGCGTCCTGAAACCTTGCCGGGCGATACCGCGGTTGCAGTGAACCCGAAGGATGAACGCTACGCTCACCTCAAGGGCAAAAAGGTGCTCTTGCCGTTGACTGGCCGTGAAATCCCCGTCGTCTTCGATGATTACGTTGAAAAGGAATTCGGTACGGGCGTGGTGAAGATCACCCCCGCACACGATGCCAACGACTTTGCCGTGGGTCAGCGCCACAATCTGCCTCAGGTGGACGTGATGAATGACGATGGCACGATGAATGAATTGTCGGGCTACAACGGCATGGACCGTTTTGAATGCCGTAAGGCCATCGTTGAAGATTTGGAAAAGGGCGGCTATTTGGTCAAGGTGGAACCCTACCAGAACCAGATTGGCCACTGCTACCGTTGTCACACCGTGGTGGACAGCCGCCTCTCCAAGCAGTGGTTCGTCAAGATGAAGCCCCTCGCCCAGCCTGCCATTGAAGCGGTTCGCAAGGGCGAAGTGACCATCCAGCCGAAGCGTTGGGAAAGCGTCTACTTCAACTGGATGGAAAACATCCGCGACTGGTGCATCAGCCGTCAGATCTGGTGGGGTCACCGCATCCCGGTCTACACCTGCGCTTGCGGCCACGAATGGGCCAATCCCACCGCGCCTGACACCTGCCCCAAGTGCGGCGCAGGCAAGGACGCAATCACGCAAGACCCCGACGTCTTGGACACCTGGTTCTCCTCTTGGTTGTGGCCCTTCTCGACCTTCGGTTGGCCCGAAAAGACCGCTGAACTCGATTTCTACTATCCCCCCGCTGACTTGGTCACAGGCGCAGACATCCTCTTCTTCTGGGTGGCTCGCATGATGATGGCAGGTTACGAATTCATGGGCAAGGCGCCCTTCAAGAACATCATTTTGCACGGCATTGTGCGTGATGCTCAGGGTCGCAAGATGTCCAAGAGCCTCGGCAACTCGCTCGACCCGCTCGAAGTCATCGGTCAGTACTCGGCTGACGCCTTGCGCTTCTCTTTGGCCTTGATCACCTCGATGGAAACCGATACCAAGGTCGACATGAGCAAGTTCGAAATTGGTCGTAACTTCGGTACCAAGTTGTGGAACGCCGCCCGCTTCTTGCAGATGAATGCAGAAAAGTTGGAAGGCTTCTCCTTCGCCGACTATGCTGGCAGCGACTTGCAGTTGGATGCAAGCCTCTTGCACGATGACGACCGCCATCTCTTGTTGAAGACCGACCACATCTGCGCCGCCATGTCGGCAGCATTGGGCAAGTATCGCATCCAGGAAGGCGCATTGGCCATCTACGATTTCGCTTGGACCGACTTCTGCGACTGGTACTTGGAATATGCCAAGGCCGACTTGAACGCCGAAGACGAAGCCCGTCGCCGCCAGGTCTTGGGCTTGTTGGCTGACGTCTATGGCAAGATTTTGCGTTTGCTCCACCCCTACATGCCGTTCGTCACGGAAGAAATCTGGCACCAGTTGGGTTACTGTTCGGAAGAGGCCACCATTATGCGCGCCCCCTATCCGACCGGTTACTCCGCCGAACAGAAGCAGGCATGGGGTCTCTCCGAAGAGGTACTCGCCTACGTTGAAACCAAGCGCGAACTCATCACGGGTTGCCGTGCACTCCGCGCCGACTCGGGCGTTCCGCCGGCACTCGCCATCAACCTCTTGCTCCATCCGGCCACGACCGAAATGGAAGCCAAGTTGGCTCGCGACATTGATTCGTTGAAGAGCGCCATCCGCGCCGAAACCATCACCTTCGTGAACGCCGCACCTGAAAAGGCAATGCCCTCCAAGTTGCTCGCCGCAGGTATGGTTTACTTGCCGCTCGAAGGCTTGATTGATACGAAGGCTGAGGCCGAAAAGCTCGACAAGGAAATCGCCAAGTTGCAAGGTTTCTTGAAGGGCATCAATGCCAAACTTTCCAACGAAGCCTTCGTCTCCAAGGCACCTGAGGCCATCATTCAGAACCAACGCGACCGCAAGGTGGAATTGGAAGCCCAGATTGCCGCCCTTGAAGCACGTAAAGCGGCCCTCTAATCCCGTCTGATGGACGCCTCTACCAACCCCCGACTGCTCCTTTGGAGCGCGGGGGTTGTCTCATTTTAAGGTGTACGCTTCAATACGCGCCACGACAAGTAAACGATAACGTATTCCATCTTTTCAAGAGTTTGGTATACTACTTGCATAGCCCATCTCAAAAAGGAGTAAACCATGAACCTTTTACTGTTGCTCGCAAATGGATTTGAAGAGATTGAAGCCCTTGGCACCTTGGACCTCTTGCGCCGCGGAAACGTTTCGGTAACCACCTGCACCCTCAACCGCACGCCCCTCACCTTAGGCGCCCACAATATTGCCGTAGAAGCCGAACTCTGCCTGACCGAATTGGATAGCACACAGTACGACGGCGTTATTCTGCCTGGCGGCATGGGCGGTTCGCAAGCCTTGGCCGCCACCCACGGCGTCCTCGAACTCCTCCGCGACTACCAACAGCAGAACAAGTGGATCTGCGCCATCTGCGCCGCACCCGCTCTCGTCTTAACCGCCGCCGACGTTTTGGGCGACCGCAAGGCCACCTGCTATCCCGCACCCGAATTTATCGAAACCCTTGGCGACCACTACGTGGATGCCCCCGCCGTCACCGATGGCAAGCTCATCACGGCCGCAGGTCCTGGATGCTTCACCCACTTCGCCAAAGCCATCATGGACGCCGTTGCCCCCGGCCAATCCGAAGGCGTCTTCCAAGCCGCCCTGATTAAGTAAAACCACAGAATCTATTTTTAAACCACAGAATACACGGAAGGGCGGCTACGCCGCGGTTGCTAGTGGCTAGTTCCCTGTTCCCAGTTGCCCTGACGGGCGGTTGCTAGTTGTTAGTTGCCAGTTGCTAGTGGATAGTTCCCTGTTCCCAGTTGTTAGTTGAAGAGGTTGATGATGAGTGACTACAAAGACTTACAAGTTTGGCAGCGGAGTATTGACTTCGTCTTAGAAATCTATTCTTTGGTTAAAACATTTCCTGTGGAAGAAAAGTATGCGCTTGGCGATCAAATGCGCCGTGCAGTGGTATCCATCCCATCTAACATTGCTGAGGGGATGGAACGTAGTGCAGTTAAAGAGAAACTACATTTTCTATCAATTGCGATTGGTTCGCTTGCAGAAACAGAAACACAACTCATCATTTGTGACAAACTCGGTTTTCTTGAAAAAGAGAAGGCGGTTCAATGTTTAAACGAAGTCATCGCAATTCGGAAAATGCTCTATCGTCTACCAACATCACTTAAACAAACATTAACAAACTAGTAACTGACAACTAACAACTGGCAACTAACAACCAGCAACTGGCAACTAACAACCAGCAACTGGC
>JAFYMU010000177.1 GCA_017548245.1 Kiritimatiellia bacterium
CAACTAGCAACCAACAGCTAGCAACTAAAAAGGAGCGGAGCGACCGAACTGTCCGTCAGGGTTCTTCTAAAACAAAAAAGGTCATCCACGAAGGATGACCAAGGATAGTCCTATAAAAGGATCTACACGAGCGCTCGAATACGCCAACGATGCTCAAATAGGATTCACAGTATGTCCGGCGCGACCCATGAATCAATGCCCAATAGTAAACCACATCTGACAAAGAAAAGCAAGTATTTTTTTTAGGGTACATCATTTTTAGTAGTGAGGGGTGCGACTTTTGTAAGTCAATAATCGTTTTAACGGACTTTTCTGAGGGGTGCTACACCTCACCCCGAGCCTTCCAAACACACAACAACCCCACACTTCGTTGTGCAACCTGGCTTGATTGTAGGAGCAAAACAAGTGCTTTTGTGGGTGTAACGTTTGGAGGATGGGTGCGTATGGTTAGGAAGTGCAACATTACAGAAAGGCAGGTATGGTGAATCGATTGGCTTGTTTGCGTGGGGATGCGTGGTCGCGTTTGTGGGAGGGGCTTGGCTTGTGGTGGCGGTCGCTCTTCGCGTCGTTGCGACGGCCGCGTGCGGGCGAACGGGAACAGGCGTTGTTACAGTTTTTGAAGGTGTCCTTTTTGCGGGATTCTTTGTTTCAGAGCGCTACTCCGCAGTTGGAGGTGCTCTTTTCGGGTGTGTATCATTCGATTGGGACGGAGGAACTCGTGACCTTGGTTCAACAGGTACGGGCGCAGGAGAGCGCGTTGCAGCATTTGCGTCAGGCGGTTCAGGAGAGTCTGAATCTGGCGTTGCTCAAAACGGAGGTTTTTGCGGAACTGTCGGATGTGGCGCGGGCGCTGAAAAGCGTTGCCCAACGGTATTTTGCCCAACGGTGCCTCGCGTTGTCGCCTCGGGAGATTCGCGCCTTTGTGCATTGTGTCCCGGATGAGATGGAGGGGTTGAAGGAACGGTTGGCGCGGGGTTTGGCGTGTTGTCAATCGGAGGCGGTGCGAGCGGTCTTTTTGGATCAAATTGAATGCTTTTCCTTTGCGGCAGATGGCGCATTGCGTTCGCCCGAGGAGCTGATTCAGATGGTGGAGGCGTTGAATTTGTCGATGACTGAGCTGTGAGTGGGGTGTAAAAGTGTAAAAAAGGGCATAAAAAGCGGAAAAGGAGGGGGTGTGGTGTGCGTTTTCTCTCCTTAAATATGCTATACTAACTCGGTTTTGTACTATTTAAGGAAGTCAACACAATGGTCAAAGTAAAGATTATTGGTGCCACGGGCTACGGCGGCATTGGTTTGATTGAGTTATTGAAGCAGCATCCCGAAGCAGAAATTACGGCTTTGGTGGCGCGTGAAGATGTGGGTAAGCGCATCTCTGATATTTATCCGCACTTGGAAGGTTTTTGCGATTTGCCGATTTTGGATGCGGCAGATCCCCAAGCGCAGGCTCCCGCTGATATCGTTGTTTTCTCGACCCCTGACCGCGTGGGGATGTATAGCGCGCCGGACGTTTTGGCTGGTGGCGCCAAGGTGTTGGACTTCTCGGGTGACTTCCGTTTCACCACGCAGGAAGCGTATGCGGACTATGCTACGCGCCATGGCAAGGATCCGATTCACGCTTCTCCTGAATTGTTGGGCCAGAATGCTTATGGCTTGGCCGAACTCCATCGCGCCGCAATCGGTGCTGCGCCTGTGGTCGGCAATCCAGGTTGCTTCGCGTGCAGCTGCATCTTGGGTCTCGCTCCTGCGGCTAAGGAACGCCTTTTCAACCCTTACAGCGTGATTTGCGACTGTAAGACGGGTGTTTCGGGTGCAGGCAAGAAGTTGGCGGCGACCTTCCACTATCCGGCACGTTACGAAAACATGAATGCGTACAAGTTGGCCGGTCACCAGCACGTTTGCGAAGTGGAACGTGAATTGTCCTTGCAGTATGGCAGCGAGATTAAGTTGACCTTTACGGCGCATGTCTTGCCGCTCTGCCGTGGTATCATGAGCACCTTGTATGCTCAGATGGATGCGGCACACACGGAAGCCGAATTGGTGGAACTCTACAAGGAATTCTACAAGGATTCGCCCTTTGTGCGTGTGTACGGTTCGAAGGCCGCGATTGGCACGAACTGCGTGCAGCGCACCAACTTCTGCAACTTGGTGGTGAGCGTGGATGAACGCGTGAACCGTTTGCGCGTCGTCTCGTACATTGACAACTTGATGAAGGGCCAGGCTGGTTCTGCAGTTCAGAACATCAACTTGATGTCTGGTTTGCCTGAAACGATGGGCTTGTTGCGTTCGGGTCTCTATCCGTAAGTCGCAAGTGCCGTGCGTTCCTGAACTGTTTGATTTTGAATTTGGTAAATGGTATGAAAAAGTCTGCAAAACCCGCCCCTAAACGTTCGTCTACTTCTGCTAAACCTACGATTAAAACGACAACCTCCAAAGCGACGCCCGCTAAGAAAGCCCCTGTGATCAAGGCGGTGCAGGCTCCTGTTGCCAAATCGGCTACGCCGCATCGCGGTTTGGGTCGCGGCCTCTCGGCATTGATTGAGGCTCCAGTCGCGACGCCGCGTCCGGCAGTACCCTTGATTCCGAAGACGGTGCCGCAGGCTGAACCCGTTGTTGTGCCGGCGCCCTTGGAACGTATCGAAAGCAGCGTGTTGACGGTGCCGGTGACGGAAATCGAACGTTCGCCGTGGCAGCCGCGTCAGACCTTTGATGATGCTGCGTTGAAGGAATTGGCGGACTCGATTAAGGCTAATGGCATCATCCAACCGTTGGTCTGCCGTAAGTTGGAGAGCGGCCGCTTTGAGCTCATCGGCGGTGAACGTCGTTTGCGCGCTTCGATTTTGGCAGGTTTGACCCGTGTGCCGTTGATTCTCGTGGAAGCTGAGGATCGCAAGGCCGCCGAATTGGCAATCGTTGAAAACATCCAGCGTGCGGACTTGAATGCCATTGAAGAGGCAGAAGGCTATCGCACGCTCTCGGAAAAGTTCGGCTTGACGCAGAACGAAGTGGCCGAACGCGTGGGTAAGGCGCGTCCCTCGGTGGCGAATGCTTTGCGCCTCTTGGAACTCCCCGATGAAACCAAGGCCATGGTGGCTGATGGTCGTCTCTCGGCAGGTCACGCAAAGGCGTTGTTGGGCTTGGCACGAACCGAAGATCGCATTCGTTTGGGCCGCCGCGCAGTTGCAGAAAGCTTGACGGTGCGTGCGGTGGAACGCGCAGTGATGTTGGTCAACACTCCGCCGCCGGAACGTCGTCCGGCTCAGGAAGACTTGCCGCCGCAGTACTTGCGTGATTTGACCGACCGCTTGCACGCCTTCTTTGGCACGGCGGTGCGTTTGACCTCGGGCAAGACCCTTGCGAATGGTCGCCACATGAAGGGCGTCCTTGAGGTGGACTTCTACAACAACGATGACTTGGACCGCATCTTGTCGTTGTTGGGCATTCGCATGGACTAAGTTTATTGGGTGAACGCTTTTCACCATATGTCACTTTTGACCCAACAGAAAGACCTCTTGAAAGGGCTGGGCTCCGCACTCTTGTGGAGCTTCAGCCTTTTTGGCATGCTGGTTGGGTTGAGTGGCTGTCGGGAAGATGAGACGCCGTATCGCGCCCTTGGTGCGGCGGCGTTAGCCGAAGCGACGGCGCTCGTGACGACCTTTCCCGAACGTGTGGCTGGCGTGCACTCCACGGCGGTGGCCGAATGGCTCGTGTCGCGTTTGGGTGAATCTGCTCACGCACAACCCTTTGAGACGCCTTACGGTACGATGGTGAATGTGGTGAAGGAGATGCCCAATCCGGTGGCGATTCTGGTGTCGCACTATGACACCAAGGTGGGCATTGAGGGGTTTGTTGGGGCCAATGATGGGGCGAGTACCACGGGATTGCTGTTGGCCTTGGCGCAACACAGCGACTTGCCGGTGGTTTATCTGTTGGTGGATGGGGAAGAGTGCCGGATGCGTTACACGGCGACCGATGGGTTGCATGGGAGTTGGCATTTTGCCAAGACACGTCAGGATTTGAAGCACCTGCCAGTGATTGTTTTGGATATGTTGGGGGATAAGGAGTTCAATCCTGGACTTGCGGAAAATGCGACCTATGGGTTGAATCGCGTGCTCTTTGCTGCGGCGCGTGACGCAGGGGTGGCGTTGGAGAATGCAGGGGAAATTGTGGATGATCACGTGCCTTTCCTAGTGGAAGGTTGGCGCGCGACCGATGTGATTGATTTTGATTATGGGCCGAACCACCAGTGGTGGCA
>JAFYMU010000178.1 GCA_017548245.1 Kiritimatiellia bacterium
TTAGAGGTCCTCGAAGCCGGTGATATCGGCGCCATCGTTGGCTTGAAGGAAGTGACCACTGGTGACACGCTTTGCGTGGAAAATCGCCCCGTGGCACTCATGGGCATTACCGCTCCGGAACCGGTGATGTTCATGGCGATCGAACCCAAGAGCACGGCAGAAAAGGACAAGTTGGTGGCGGCTCTCGATCAGCTCGCAGCCGAAGACCCGACCTGTCAGGTGCGTACGGACGCAGATTCCGGACAGAAAATTTTGTGCGGCATGGGCGAACTCCATTTGGAGATCCTCGTTGACCGCTTAAAACGTGAGTTCAATGTAGTGGCAAATACAGGCAAGCCGATGGTTTCTTACTACGAAACCGTCTCGGCAACTGCCCGCCAGACGTACACGTTTGACCGCGAAATCGCCGGGCGTCGACATTATGTGACGCTGACGTTGGAGGTTTCTCCGATCGAACGCGGCAAAGGCCGACAAGCAGAAGTTGCGAAAAATGCGCTTAAACGCTTGCCAAAGCCGGAGTATTCTGCTATTATAACGAACGCTTTATTTGATGCAATAGCGACAGGCGTGCTGGCACGCTTCCCGATGACGGACGTAAAAGCCGAGGTTGTCGATTGCGTCATAATGGATGAAGAGATGGCTTCAGACGTTGCTTTCCGAAGCGCGGCCGTCATGGGATTCAGGGAAACCGCACTCGCTGCGCAACCCGAATTGCTGGAGCCTATCATGTCCCTCGACATCGTAACGCCACCGGAGTACGTGGGTGACATTATGGGGGACATTAACGGCCGCCGCGGCCAGGTGTGCGATATGGACATGAAGGGTGACCTTCAGAACGTACGAGCACGCGTGCCTTTGGCGGAACTGTTCGGGTATGCCACGGCGATCCGTTCGCTCTCTCGCGGACGAGCCAGCTACACGATGGAAACCGGCGCGTTCGCGGTGGTACCCAGGGCAGTTAAAGAAGAACTACTCAACAGGTAATGTGAGAATGCAAAGTAGTCAACGCATACGCATTCGCTTGCAGGCGTACGACCACAAGGTGCTGGACCAGGCTGTGGGTGCTATCCTCGACACGGCCCGCAGCACGGGTGCACAGATTGTGGGACCGATTCCGCTTCCGACCCGCATTGAGCGTTTCACCGTGAACCGCTCTCCGCACGTGGATAAGAAATCCATGGATCAGTTCGAGATGCGCACACACAAGCGCTTGCTCGATATCGTAGGGCCGACAGCTAAGACTGTCGACGAGCTCAAGAAACTGAACCTGCCTGCTGGCGTGGACATCACCATTCGCATCTAAAGGAGTGACCCATGCAAGGCTTGATTGGTAAGAAAATCGGCATGACCCAGGTTTGGGATGACAACGGCGTCGCGGTGCCCGTGACCGTCGTTGAAATCGGTCCCTGCCCGGTTGTTCAGGTTAAGACCGTCGAAACCGATGGCTATGTGGCCGCCCAGCTTGGTTTTGTGCCCCAGAAGGCACAGCGCCTCAGCAAGGCTGCTCGTACGCGCTTCGAAAAGGCGGGCGTAGAGGCTCAGAAGATCCTCGCAGAGTTCACCCCCGATTGCGCAGACGAAGTGAAGGCTGGTGACGTGATCACCGCCGCCGCCCTCGAAGGCGTCGCTTACGTCGATGTGCAGGCCACCACCAAGGGTCGTGGTTTCGCCGGTGTTGTTCGTCGCTTCAAATTCGCTGGTGGTCCTCACGGCCACGGTGGTCACTCCAAGCGTCGTCCCGGTGGTATCGCAGCTCGCGACCTCCCCGGCTGGGTTGAAAAAGGCAAGAAGATGCCCGGACACATGGGCTGCGTGGTTCGCACCACCCAGAACGTCCGCGTGGTCAAACTGATTGCTGAAGAGAACTTGATTCTTCTCCACGGCGCAGTGCCCGGCCCCAACGGCGGCATTGTTCGTGTGACGAAGGCACTTAAGAAGGCTTCCAAGTAATGAGCACGATCAAAGTTTATGACAAGACCGGTGCTGCTACGGGCGAAAAGACCGTCGATGCAGCACAGCTCGTCCTCGACCGTGGTGAGCAGGCCGTCAAGGATTGCGTCGTCGCAATTCTCAATGGCTATCGCGCTGGCACGGCTAAGACGAAGAATAAGTCCGAAGTTTCCGGTACGGGCAAGAAGCCCTGGAAGCAGAAGGGCACCGGCCGTTCTTCCTTCGGTAGCTCGCGCAACCCCGTGTGGCGCGGCGGTGGTGTGGCTTTCGGCCCCGTCCCCCGTGACTACTCCCAGAAGGTGAACAAGAAGGTTTCCGCATTGGCATTTGCTCGCGCATTGAGCGACAAGATCGCCGCTGGCGAACTCGTGGTGGTGGATGCACTCAACTACGACGAACCCAAGACGAAGATCGCAGCAGCAATGTTCAACGCAATGGGCATCGAGCGCTCCTGCTTGGTGATCGTCGATGACGATGCAACCAGCACGGATGCAAACGACAACTTCTTCCTCGCAACGTCCAACCTCCCTAACGTGAGCTTGGCTGCTGCAGGCGAAACTGACGTTTACATGCTCTGCCGTTACAAAAACATCGTGGTTACTGAAAAGGCATTCGAGGCACTTCTCGCCCGTATGGCCCGTGTGACCGGAAAGGCTAGCAAGTAATGACCACGATTATCCGCAAGGTCTCCGTGACCGAAAAGGGCGCCCTGATCGGTTCGCAGAACCAGTACATGCTCGAAGTCGCCCCCTCGGCGACCAAACCCCAGATCCGCGCGGCAGTTGAAGCGCAGTTCGGCGTGCACGTCACGAGCGTGAACACCGCTAACTATCGCAGCCGCACGGTCGCAACTCGCACCCGTCGCACCACCTCTACGCAGGCTTGGAAGCGTGCTATCGTCACCCTTCGCGACGGCGAGCGTATTGAAATCGTCTAAGGCCAAAGGACATCCTATCTATGGCATTGAAGAATTATAAAGCCCGTAGCCCCGGTATGCGCTTCCGCGTGTCCCAGGTGCGCACCCACCTCTCCAAGGAGAAGCCGGTTGCTCACTTGACGCTCGCTAAGAACAGTTGCGCCGGTCGTAACAATACGGGTCGTATCACGGTCCGCCATCGTGGCGGCGGTGTGCGTCGTCGCTTCCGTATCGTGGACTTCCTCCGCGACAAGCACGGCATCCCGGCAAAGGTCGCAGCACTCTGCTACGATCCTAACCGTACGGCAAACCTCGCACTGCTCAACTATGCAGACGGCGAAAAGCGTTACATCCTCGCTCCCGAAGGCCTCAAGGTCGGCATGACCGTGGTTTCCGGCCCGGAAGCTGAGCCCGTTGTTGGTAACGCACTTCCGCTCGAGAAGATTCCGCTCGGCATGGCATTGCACAACGTTGAACTCGTTCCTGGCAAGGGCGCCCAGATGGTGCGTTCTGCAGGTACCAGCTGCACGCTCATGGCTCGCGCTAACGGCATGGCAACGCTCCGTTTGCCCTCCGGCGAAGTGCGCATGGTCTCCGTCGCTTGCATGGCCACCATCGGTGCCGTGGGTGAAGGTGACTGGTCCGGCGTGAAGTTCGGTAAGGCCGGTCGTAAGCGCCTCCTCGGTATTCGTCCGACGGTGCGTGGTGTGGCAATGAACCCTGTCGATCACCCGATGGGTGGTGGTGAAGGCCGTACCTCTGGTGGTAGCCATCCTCGCAGCCCCTGGGGCAAACTCGCGAAGGGCGGCAAGACCCGCAATCGCCGTAAGAACAGCAATCGCTTTATCGTCAAGCGCAGAAAGTAAGACACCACTATGGCACGTTCTATTAAGAAGGGCCCTTACGTTGAAGATTCCCTCCTGAAGAAGGTGGAGAAGATGAACGCTTCGGGCAAGAAACTGCCGATCAAGACTTGGTCGCGCCGCTCGATGGTGCTCCCCGAATTCGTCGGGCACACCTTCGCCATTCATAACGGCAAGCAGCACATGCCGGTGTTCATCACCGAGAACATGGTCGGTCATCGCTTGGGCGAGTTCTCCAACACCCGCACCTTCAAGGCCCATGGTGGCCTGACCGAGAAGGCCGGACGCTAAGTAAGGAAGAGGGATAACAATGGAAGTTAAAGCCATCGCCCGCAACCTTCGCATCTCCGTGCGTAAAGCTCGTCCCATCGCTCGTCGTGTTCAGGGGCTCAAGCTCGCTGACGCGCTTGCAGTGGCAGATTTCAGCACATTGAAGGCTGCACGTTTCCTCGCAACCGCCCTGCGCTCTGCAGCGGCTAACGCGAAGAACAACAACAACTTGGACCCTGAAACGTTGACGGTTAAGAAGGCTGTCTTCGATGAAGGTACACGTATGAAACGCTATTGGTGCGGAGCCCGCGGCAGCGCCAAGCCGATTCAGAAGAAGCTCAGCCACGTTACCGTGGTCCTGACGAACGAGTAAATTAGGAGCCTACCTTGGGACAGAAAGTTAACCCTATCGGCTTCCGCATTGCCCTGAACAAACAGTGGCAGTCGCGTTGGTTCGCTAAGAAGCAGGACTTCGGCCTGAACCTGGCCGAGGACAACAAGATTCGCGAGATCGTGCGTAAGGCTATCGAAGGCGCTGCAATCAGCAAGATTGCAATCGAGCGCTATGCCAACCGCGTCCGCGTCATTATTTTCTCGGCTCGCCCTGCCGTTATCGTCGGCAACAAGGGTCAAGAAGTTGAGAAACTCAAAGCACGTTTGACCAAGAGCACGGGCAAAGAAATCTACCTGGAAATCCAGGAAGTTCGTACGCCTGATGCAGACGCTCAGCTGGTGGCTGAAAGCATCGCCCAGCAGATCGAGCACCGTATCGCTGTGAAGCGCGCTATCAAGCGTGCTGAAAAGACGGCGATGGAACTCGGCGTCGACGGCATCAAGATTCGTTGCGCAGGTCGTATCAACGGCGCGGAAATCTCCCGCGTTGAATGGAGCAAGAAGGGCAAGGTCCCCTTGCACACGTTGCGTGCTAATATCGATTACGGCTTTGTGGAAGCCAACACCACCGCTGGTAAGATCGGCGTGAAGGTGTGGATCTGCAAGCGCGAAGATTTCCAGCCCGCCCGCCAGCAGCGCGGCGGTGAACGCGGAAGGAGGAATTCTTATGCCTCTCATGCCTAAACGTGTAAAGCACCGCAAGGTCTCCAAGGGTTCCCGTAAGGGCTTTGCGACCAACGGCGATAAGCTCGCCTACGGTGATTACGGTATCAAGGCCCTCGGTCGCGGTTGGGTGACCAATACGCAGATCGAAGCTTGCCGTGTGGCCATCAACCGTCACATGAAGCGTAAAGGTAACGTCTGGGTTCGTATTTTCCCGGATAAGCCTGTGACCAAGAAGCCGATCGAAGTGCGTATGGGCTCGGGTAAGGGTAACCCTGAATTCTGGGTTGCAGTCGTCCTTCCCGGCAAGGTGCTCTTTGAAGTGGGTGGTATCCCTGAATCGTTGGCCCGTGAGTGCTTGCGCCTTGCTGATACGAAGCTCGGCATCCGCACCCAGTTGGTCACCCGTTAATTGGAGAATGACCCCATGAAGATCGCTGAAATCAAAGAAATGGGCGTTGAAGAAATCGCAGCTCTCATCCGTGAAAAGGAAGCTGAGCTCCTCTCTCTCCGCCTGAAGCACAACTCCACCCAGGGGGCCGAAAACCCCAGCCGCATCACTGTGTTGCGCAAGACGATTGCACAGCTCAAGACCGTGGCTAATCAGAAGAAGGTGAATCAATGAGCGAAACTACTGTCGAACGCGCTTCGCGCAAGGTGCGTAAGGGCACCGTCGTCAGCAAGTCCGGCGACAAGTCGATCATCGTGCGCGTTGAACGCCGCCTCTTGCACCCCGTCTATGGTAAGGTCGTGAAGGCTTTCAACAAGTTCCACGCACATGACGAGGAAAACATCGCAAAGGTGGGCGACACCGTTGTGATCATGGAAACCCGTCCGCTGAGCAAGACCAAGCGCTGGCGTTTGGTCTCCGTTGAGGAGAAGTAAGCCATGATTATGGAAGAAAGCAAGCTGGTCGTTGCGGATAACACTGGTGCTAAGATTGCCAAGTGCTTCCGCGTGTTGGGTCAGCGTAAGCGTACCGCCGGTGTCGGCGACATCATCCGCGTTTCCATCCAGGAAGCCTCCCCGACAGGCGCTGTGAAGAAGGGCCAAGTCTGCTTCGCACTCATCGTGCGTACGGCTCAGCCTTTGGCACGCCCTGACGGCTCTTTTGTGCGTTTCGATCAGAATGCTTGCGTCATCGTTGACGCTAAGCACAACCCGATGGGTACGCGCATTTTTGGACCTGTTGCACGTGAATTGCGTGACAAGGGTCAAATGAAGGTTATCTCTCTCGCACCCGAAGTGGTGTGAGGCGGGATGACCGCTTCGTGACCGCAGGTCATACGTAAGCGTAAACCGGGACACCCTTTGGCTGAACGGGACGTTTGCGAACTGCGTTTGTTACAACAGCGAGTTACGGAAAATTACAATGAGTATCGCAAGAATTAAAAAGAATGACACGGTGGTCGTCATCTCTGGTGCCGACAAGGGCAAGACCGGTAAGGTCCTCTCTGTGAGCACCAAGCAGGGCACAGCTCTCGTTGAGGGCTTGCACATGGTGAAGAAGTCCATCCGTCGCACTGAGCAGACGCCTCAGGGCGGTATCGTGGAGCGTGAAGCTCCTATTCAGCTTTCGAAACTGATGCCTTATGACGCTGAAGCCAAGCGCGGCAGCCGCATCAGTCGTACCACGAGCGGCGAAACCAAGGTTCGCACGCTTAAGACTTCCGGCAAGGCGCTGGACTAAGGAGCAGAGACAATGGCCAATTTGAAAGAGACCTATGTCAAGGACATCGTGCCCGCGCTTCAGAAGAAGCTCGGCGTCTCGAATCCCATGCTCGTGCCGCGTCTGACGAAGATTGTGGTCAACATGGGCTTCGGTATTGTGGAAAAGGACACCCAGAAGCAGATCGTTCAGGATCTTGAAGCGATCACGGGTCAGAAGGCTGTCCTTTGTAAGGCCCACAAGAGCATTTCTAACTTCAAGCTCCGCGAAGGTATGGTCATCGGTGCTAAGGTGACGCTCCGCGGTAACCGTATGTATGAATTTGCTGAACGTTTCTTCAATGCTACGTTGCCGCGCATCCGCGACTTCCGCGGTGTGTCTGCCCATGGCTTTGACCAGGCTGGCAACTACTCGATGGGCATGAAGGAATATGTGACGTTCCCCGAAATCACGGCTGTGAGCACCCCTTGCGGCTTGGATATCACGTTTGTTACCACTGCCAAGGACAAGGAAGCCTCCAAGGCGCTTCTCGAAGCCCTCGGTATGGCGTTCATGGGCCGCTAAGGAGTAAAACACAATGGCTAAGACTTCTTTGATTGTCAAGGCAGCTCGCAAACCGAAGTTTGCAGTGCGTGCCTACACCCGTTGCTCCCGCTGCGGTCGCCCTCATAGCGTTATCCGCAAGTTCCGCCTCTGCCGTCTCTGCTTCCGTGAGATGGCACTCAACGGCGAAATCCCTGGTGTCACTAAGGCCAGCTGGTAAGAGAGAGGATTCACGAAAATGATGACTGATCCCATTTCCGATATGCTGGTGCGCATCCGCAATGCGCAGAAGGCACGTCATCCCGAAGTGAGCATGCCCGGTTCTCGCATCAAGGGCGAAATCGCCCGCGTGTTGAAGGAAGAAGGCTACATCGCTGATTACACCATGGTTGGTGACATCAAGCGCACGCTCACCATCGAATTGAAGTACAGCGACAAGGCTGAACCCGCTATCCGCGGTCTCGAACGCGTGTCGCGTCCTGGTTTGCGCCGTTTCTGCGGTTATACCGATATCCCCACCGTTCTCGGCGGTTTGGGCACGGCTGTGCTCAGCACCTCTGGCGGCATTATGAGCGGCAAGGTTGCTCGTGAGCGTAAGCTCGGCGGCGAATTGCTTTGCACCATTTGGTAAGGAGCTATTACAATGTCTCGTATCGGTAAACAACCTATCACCGTGCCTGCAGGCGTGACCATCACGATTGCTAACGGCAACGAAGTGACGGTTAAGGGCCCCAAGGGCGAACTTTCGCGCGTCTTCCAGAAGGGCATCGAAGTGACTGTTGATGGCGCTATCGCCACGGTGACTCGTGCTAATGACTCGTTGAAGAACTTCCACGGTCTTTCCCGCACCCTTCTCAAGAACATGATTGAAGGCGTCACGGCCGGTTATGTTAAGGAACTCGTCATTGAAGGTACGGGTTTCAAGGCTGCCGTCCAGGGCAACAAGGCAATCCTCACCCTCGGTTTCGCTTCGCCTAAGGAATACACCATTCCTGAAGGTTGCGTCGTGACTGTGACCGCTGACGTGAACGTCAAGGTTGAAGGCATCGACAAGCAGGTCGTTGGTGAAGCCGCTGCTCGCATCCGTTCGTACTATCCGGCCGAACCCTATAAGGGCAAGGGCATCCGTTACAAGGATGAGAAGATCCGCCGTAAGGAAGGCAAGACTGTCGCCTAATCGCGGCTAGGAGAATCATAACCATGAGTTTGAAGAATCGCAAAGAACAGCGCGCCGCGCGTCATAAGCGCATCCGCCGTCGCATCAGCGCCGGTACCGCCGCGCGTCCGCGTATGGCAATCTTTGTCTCGAACCGCTACATGTACGTGCAGTTCATTGACGACGTTGCTGCCACCACGTTGGCTTCTGCCTCCACCCTCAAGGGCGGCTTGAAGTGCAATCTCGAAGGTGCTAAGGCACTCGGCGAAATTGCTGCTAAGGCTGCTATTGAAAAGGGCATCAAGCTTGTCGTGGTCGACCGTGCTGGTTACAAGTTCCACGGTCGCGTGAAGACCATCGTTGAGTCCGCTGTTGCAGCAGGTCTCTCGATCAGCGCCAAGACGGAGGAAGCCTAATGTTGGATCGTAATAAAGACGTGGCTGAACTCGATGAAAAGACCGTGTTCGTCAACCGTTGCGCTAAGACCGTGAAGGGTGGTCGTCGTTTCAGCTTCTCCGCAATCATTGTGGTGGGCGACAATAACGGCCGCGTCGGCTTGGGCATTGGTAAGGCAAACGAAGTGGGCGATGCTATCCGCAAGGGTGGCGAAGCCGCTCGCAAGAACATGCGTGCAGTTTGCATGAAGGGCACCACCATTCCTCACGAAGTGTATGGTATGTGCGATGGCGGTAAGGTCTTGTTGAAGCCCGCTCCCGATGGTACTGGTATCATTTGCGGCGGCGCAATGCGTCCTGTTCTTGAAGCCGCAGGCATCAAGGACGTCGTGGGCAAGTCCCTCGGCTCTAAGAACCGCCTCAACGTGGTGAAGGCTACGATCGATGCGCTCCACCAGTTGCGCTCGGCCGAAGCAATCGCTGCTCTCCGTGCTTAATTAGGGCAGGGGAGGCGAACGGAAACGCGAGCCTCCCCGATTCCCAAGAAAGGACTTTACAATGGATCTTTCCTCCCTTACGAACACCCCCGGTGCACGCAAGTCCCGCAAGCGCGTCGGTCGTGGTATGGGTTCCGGCATGGGCAAAACCTCGACCCGCGGTCACAAGGGTCAGGGCGCTCGTAAAGGCCACAAGCAGAAGCTCGGCTTCGAAGGTGGTCAGATGCCCCTCATGCGTCGTTTGCCGAAGCGTGGCTTCAAGAACCCCAACCGTGTGCCTTTCTACGGCATCAACGTGGGCGAATTGAACCGCTTTGAAGACGGCACCATCGTGGACACCGAAGTGTTGCTCGCAGCTGGCTTTGGTTATCGTTCTGCCAAGACCGCAGGTATCAAAATCCTCGGCAATGGCGAATTGACCAAGAAGTTGACGGTGAAGGTTTCTGCCTTCTCGGCTACCGCTAAGGCTAAGATTGAAGCCGCTGGCGGCACCTGCGAACAAATCTAATTGTTCAAAACCGGCCCCTCTGCACCTCGCAGAGGGCCGGATTCTTTACTTTCTAGGGGGATTCCCCCGTTTAGAGCTCCTGCATCCAGAGGATAATCATGCTCAAAACATTTGCGAACCTTTTTAAGATCCCGGAACTTCGCACGCGCATCTTCTTTACAATTGGCTTAGTGGCCATTGCGCGTTTTTTGGCGATGATTCCGACTCCTGGTGTGGACTGGGTTGCGATTTCGCAACTTCAAGAAATTTTTACTGAAGCCGCTAAGAGCGGTGGTTTGGTGAGTTGGTTTGATACCTTCACGGGTGGTGCATTGTCGCAGTGCTCGGTGGGTACGCTTTCGATTTGGCCTTACATCTCGGCTCAGATTATCATTCAGTTGATGACGGCGGTGATTCCTGCATTGGGTCGTCTTCAGCGCGAAGGTGATGCTGGCCGCAAGACCTTGAATCTCTACATCCGTTGGTTGACCATCGCGATTTGCGTGGTGCAGGCTATTGCAATGGCAAGTGCTATGTTGAATCCGGCCGCGTTGACGGGTGGTGCAGATATCCAGTTGGTGGTGATGCAGCCCTTCTTCTTCTATATCATGACGGTGATTTCGATGACGGGCGCATCGATGTTTGTCATGTGGTTGGGTGATCAGATCACCGAACGTGGCATTGGCAACGGTGTGTCGTTGTTGATTATGATTAACATCTCTTCCCGTTTGCCCTCTGCTGTGGCTGAAGTGGCTCGTCGTTACTTCAATGTGGAAGGGGCTACGGCTCAGGCTGCTATTTGGGAATTGTTCTTGCTCTTGGCATTCGGCTTCGCTGTGTTGCTCGGTACGGTGGCAATTACGCAGGCGCTCCGCAAGATTCCGATTCACTCGACGCGTGCAATCGCTAAGGGGGCAGCTTATGGTGGCGGCCAGACCTACTTGCCCTTGCGTGTGAACTATGCTGGTGTGATGCCGATCATCTTCGCTGGCCCGATCCTTCAGCTCTTCGGTTTGTTGGGCAAGTTGGAAGGCACTTCCGCTGTGTCGCGCACCTTGAAGGCTGCTGGTAACGCTATTGCAAACTACTCTTCGGGCGTGCACATTGTGCTCTTCGCTGTGTTGATTCTCTTCTTCACCTTCTTCTGGGTGGCGACGCAGTTCAATGCAATGAACATCTCTGAAGGTCTCAAGCGTGAAGGTTCTTACATCCCTGGCATTCGTCCGGGTATGGCAACGGCTGAATATTTGGATGGCGTGATGACGCGCGTGACCTTGATTGGTGCATTGTCGCTCTTGGCTATCGCCGTGATTCCCTTGATTTTGAATGGTGCAGGTAACATCCCGCGCACGATCTCCGATTTCTTCGGCGGCACGAGCTTGCTGATTATCGTGGGTGTGGCGTTGGATACCTTGCGTCAGTTGGAATCTCATTTGGTGATGCGCAACTATGATGGCTTCTTGCGTCATGGTCGTATCGCAGGCCGTCGTTAATCGATTGAGGAGTTCGACAATGGAAATCGTCATTCTCTTAGGCGCTCCTGGTTCGGGCAAAGGTACTTTGGCTGTTGAATTAGCCAAGGTGCCTGGCATTCGTCATCTCTCTTCGGGCGATCTTTTGCGTGCAGCCGTTAAGGAAGGCACGCCTGCAGGTATCAAGGCCAAGTCCTTTATGGAATCGGGCAACTTGGTGCCGGACGAATTGATCGCTGAAATGATTGAAGATGTGGTGCGCGCGGATAAGGAAACGCAGACCTTGTTGTTGGATGGTTTCCCTCGCAATGTGCCTCAGGCAGAGATTTTGGCCGACATGATGGCACGCGCAGGCGTGACGTTGCGTTGCGCACTCTTGTTGGATGTCGCCGATGAGGTGGTCATCCGTCGTATTTCGGGTCGTCGTGTTTGCCCGGCTTGTGGTGCAGGCTTCAATGTGGATTGCTTGCCTCCGAAGCAAGAGGGGATTTGCGACATTTGCTCGGCTGAATTGATTATCCGCAAGGACGACAAGCCGGAAACGGTGCGTCATCGTTTGGAAGTGTATGCGGCTCAGACCTTCCCCTTGATTGAATACTATCGCGCAGCAGATCAGCTCGTGACAGTGGACGGTTCGGGTGATGATTTGGAATGGAAAACGCAAACAGCGCTTCAAAAGATTCGCGGTTAATGCTATAATGATTTGAGTTTTATGATTAAACTGATTACTCCAGAGAATATGGTTCATATGCGCACGGTTGGCCGAATGATGGCGAACCTCTTAAATGCGTGTTGCGATTATGTTCGCCCTGGTGTGACCACCGGTGAAATCGATGCCTTCGCTCGTGCGTACATTAAGACGTTGGGTGACGGCACCGCTCAGTCCGGATGCTTGGGATACAATGGGTATCCTGGAGCACTTTGTATTTCCGTAAATGAAGAGGTTATCCACGGCATCCCCGGCGCACGCGTCCTCCAGCGCGGGGACATTGTAAGCCTTGACGTTTGCGGTTCGTACCACGGCTTCTACGGCGATAACACTCGAACGATTGTTGTCGGAGGAGCTGAAGCAGTTACTGCCGACGTCCGTCGGTTATTGCGCGTCACCCGACAGTCCCTTGAAACGGCCGTACAGGCTATACGGCCCGGAGTCCACCTGTCGGATATTTCACATCTTGTGGAGAAGACGGTCGCAGAAGGCGGATGCACGGTAGTCAGAGAATACACCGGTCACGGCGTGGGGCGTCACCTCCACGAAGACCCCCCGGTGCCGAATTACGGCAAGCCGGGTAGGGGCCCGATTTTGCATGAAGGAATGACTCTGGCCATCGAACCGATGGTCAACCTCGGCAAAGCGGCCGTCCGCGTGCTCTCTGATGGATGGACAGTCGTATCGCGGGACGGGCTTCCGACCGCGCACTTTGAGTATACCGTGGCGGTGCTCAAAGACGGGGCAGAGATTTTAACTCCCTGGTATGAAGCAGACCCTTGGTCGGCGGATTGGATGAAAAGTTAAAATTTTTGCTTTTTGTTGTGGACAGACGACCGCAAGATGCGGTATACTAATCCACTCATTCTGAAAAGGAACAGGCCATGAAAGTTCGTAGTTCTGTCAAACGTATTTGTGAACAGTGCCGTATCATTCGGCGCAAAGGTATTGTGCGCGTCATTTGCACGAATCCTCGCCACAAACAGCGTCAAGGTTAAACCGGAGAAAAAGACATGCCGAGATTGATGGGTGTGGATGTCCCTGGCAGCAAGCGTATTGAGTACGCATTGCGGTACATTCACGGTATCGGCCCTAAGCGGGCAATGGACATTGTTGAAGCGTGCAAGATTGAAATTGGCAAGAAGGCCGATTTGCTCACGCCCGACGAAATCCGTCAGATTGTTACTTATATTCAGGAAACGTATCGCGTGGAAGGCGATCTTCGCCGCGAAGTTTCCGGTAATATTCGTCGCCTGATGAGCATCGGAACCTACCGTGGTTATCGCCACAAACGCGGTCTCCCCTGCCGTGGTCAGCGCACCAAGACGAACGCCCGTACACGTAAGGGCTCCAAGAAGACGGTTTCCACCGTTCGTGAGAAGTAATCCCTCTAGAGAGTGCACATGAGCGAAGAAATTAAAGAACAGGCCCCCGTTGAGGAGCAGAAGCCCGCGATGAGCGAGGCTCAGGCTATCCTCGCGGCAGATCCTGCAGCCGCCGCTGCGGATGCTGAGGCCGCAAAGAAGAAATCGAAAGCTAAGGTTATGCCTGCTGGCATCGCCTTTATTCGCGCGACTTACAACAACACCTTGGTGTCGATCGCAGACGCTCGCGGTGGTGTGATTTCCTGGAGCTCGGCTGGTAAGGCTGGCTTTAAGGGTTCGCGCAAGTCGACTGCGTTCGCAGCGACGATGGTGGCTCAGGATGCTGCCCGTACGGCTTATGCCCGCGGCATGCACGAAGTCGAAGTTCGCATTCAGGGCGCAGGCGCAGGTCGTGAATCTGCTGTCCGTGCAATCCAGTCTGTCGGCATTCATGTAACGTGCATCAAGGACTGCACACCCGTGGCTCACAACGGTTGCCGTCCGCGTAAGCGTAGGAGGGTCTAATCCATGGCTCGTTATACAGGTCCCCGCACCAAGATTTCCCGTCGCTTTGGCGAGCCTATCTATGGGCCCGACAAGGTTCTCGAAAAGCGCAAGAATCCCCCTGGACAGCATGGTGCTAACAAGCGCCGCAAGCTCTCCGAATACGGTGTGCAGCTCCGTGAAAAGCAGAAGGCCAAGTACATCTATGGCATGCTTGAACGTCAGTTCCGCATCTTCTTCGAACGCGCTAAGGCTAAGCAGGGTAAGACTGGTGATATCCTTCTCCAGCTCTGCGAAACGCGTTTGGACAACGTGGTGTACCGTTTGGGCTTGGCTCCGACGCGCGCCGCTGCTCGTCAGCTCGTTTCCCACTGCCACATTACCGTTGACGGTAAGGTCTGCAACATCGCTTCCTACATTGTGAAGCCTGGTCAGACCATTGGTGTTCGCGAAAAAGATCGCACCATGAGCGTCATCGTCGAATCCCTCAAGAACCCGCGCACGACGCTTGCTTCGTGGCTCCAGTGGGATGAGGGCAATATGACCGGAACCTTGCTCAGCGTTCCTGAGCGTGCTGAAATTCCGGAAAACATCGACGTTCAGCTCATCGTCGAACTTTACTCTCGCTAATCCAATTGTTGCCCCATCGGGCTGCATAGGTGTGGCACCTGTGCAGCCCTCGTCAGAAAGGACGGAACATTATGCCGATTCGTTTGAGTCGCTTTGAAATGCCCACCCGTATCGTTCGCGATGACGCCACGGCTACCGAAACGTATGCACGTTATACCGTTGAACCGTTTGAAATCGGTTATGGTCGTACCATTGGTAACTCGTTGCGCCGCGTGCTCCTTTCCTCGATCGAGGGGTTTGCAATTAAGGCCATCAAGATTGACGGTGCTGCTCACGAGTTCTGCTCGTTGCCCGGCATCTCCGAAGATGTGACCGACATTGTGCTGAATCTCAAGAAGGTGTTGCTCAAGAGCTTCACCCGTGATACGCGTTGGATTTCCTTGAACAAGAAGGGTCCGTGCGTGATTACGGCCGCTGATTTCACCGCTGATAACTCGA
Organism: Kiritimatiellia bacterium; assembly: GCA_017548245.1. Taxonomy (GTDB): domain Bacteria; phylum Verrucomicrobiota; class Kiritimatiellia; order RFP12; family DVOR01; genus Spyradenecus. Next base: position 14,920 of record JAFYMU010000178.1, read on the forward strand.
TCGAGGTGTTGAATCCCGATCAGGTGATTGCAACGTTGGATACGGACGGCGTTTTGAAGATGGAAGCGTTGGTCGGCGTTGGCCGTGGATTCTGCCTTGCAGAAGGTAATAAAGATCCCTCTTTTGATATCGGGGTGATTCCGATTGACTCCGCCTTCTCGCCCGTGACTCGCGTGAACTACGATGTGGTGAATACCCGCGTCGGTCAGCGTACGGACTACGAAAAGCTCGTTTTGGATGTTTGGACTGACGGTCGCGTCTCTCCGGACGAGGCGATTAAGACGAGTGCCGCACTCTTGTGCCAGCACCTCAGCGTCTTTATCACCGAAGATGACTCGATTGAGTTTGAAACGCCTTCCAAGTCGGATAGCTCCGAACAGGAAGAGCTCCGTCGCAAGCTCAACATGAGCGTCAACGAAATCGAACTTTCCGTGCGTTCTGCAAACTGCCTCAACAGCGCGAATATCAAGACGGTTGGCGAATTGGTCATGAAGGACGAAGCTGCAATGCTCAAGTATCGCAACTTCGGCAAGAAGTCCCTCACCGAGATTAAGGAAAAACTCCAGGAAATGGGGCTTTGCCTCGGATACAAGTTTGATCCGAACCTCCTCGATAAGATTAACGATTGAACCGTGCTTCACTAAGGAACACTTACCATGCGTCATAAACGCCTTAACAAAAAATTTGGTCGTAGTCCTGAACACCGCGAGCAGTTGATTCGTATGCTCTGCGCTGCATTGGTGATCAATGACAAGATCACGACCACCCTCAAGAAGGCCAAGCAGGCTCGTAAGGATGCTGAAAAGCTCGTGACTCTTGCTCGCAAGGGTACGCTCGCTGCTCGTCGTCTCGTGGCCGCTCGTTTGCGCAGCCCTGAAGCAACCAAGCGTCTCTTCGACGTTGTGGTGCCTGCTCTCGAAGGCCGCAATGGTGGCTACACCCGCATCACCAAGATTGGTGCTCGTCGCGGTGACGCTGCAGAAATGTGCGTTCTTGAGTTCGTCTCTGCAGCTCCTGCTGTGGAAGCAGCTCCTGCAACCGCAGAAGCCGCTGAATAAGTTTTCGGACTTATCATGCAAAATGGCATCTCACTTGTGAGGTGCCATTTTTTATTTTGTAATGGGGGAGGGAAGGTCTTGCTTCATTTGAGTGGTCCAATGATTTTGCTTCTTCGTTGCTATTAGGGTGTTTTGAGACTGCCTCTATTGTGGTGAAGTTTAAGGCATGTTCGGGTGTAGAATTGATGATGTTGAATGTGGCGCGATGAGGGGAGTCCGAAGCGTTTTAAGATTAGGCACGATGAGAGCTCGGAATGCGTGTGGTGTTTGGATGGTACAATTGTGTGGCGAGTTTTGACGTTTGGGGTATGCAGAGGCGCGCCGATCTTGTCAGCGAAATGAATCAGTTGATGTCGGCGAATACGGTTGTTTGAACGTACTTAATTACGGATTCTTTTTCGGGTTTAGCAACGCGTATGGAACCCTTTTCTAGGAAAATGGTGGCGGGCAATTGCGACAAAATTTAGGGTTGGAACGCAGAATTATTGTTTTGAGGCAAAAATAAGTTGCATTTGAGATTGTTTTTTTAGGCTTTTCTATTGTTTTCTCTTTTCTTATTCCTTTTTTTCCTTTATACTATTTGTAGATGTGAGAGGTGGATAGATGAAGTATTCAACTTTTAACAAGGGCTTTACGATGATAGAGCTCTTGGTTGTTATCGTAATTCTGGGTATTTTGGTGGGTACGATGGTGCCCGCGGTTGGACGTTTTCTCTCTGTTGGCGATGACGCAGTGAGTCGCAACAATTTGATGCGTTTGGGCCGTGCGGTGATGACCTATCGTTCGGAAAATAAAAATTGCTATCCTGCTGCAGGTGGCTATTTCTCTAGTTTTTGGCGTGAAAATGAGAGTGGGCAACGCGAACGTCGTTATGGACGTGCGCGCGGTTGGGTTTATTTTGAGCATAGTTGTCCTCGTTCAAAGGGTGATGATGCCGCAGGCGATTCGCTTGGTGACGGCAACCATGATATTGATGGTTGCGGCGTTATGGATGCGAACGGTGACGTGACCGGAACGCAGGTGAACGAACAGGGTTGCTGTACGTGCTTTGATTCAAAGAATGATGAGGGCGGGATGTCGCCCAAGCCTGCGAGTTGGTATGGCACGCCTGAAGGGCAGTGGTCGCAAGCGCAGGTCGCATTGATGAATGGCGCCCTCTACGAATTTATTGATGGCGACATGAAGGTCTTTACGAATCCTGCTTTCAATGATCTCGCAAGCTCCAAGTTGCGTGTGCCGAAGCATCAGATTTGTCGTGCCTATGCAATGAATGTGATTACGGGTACGGATAAGAATTTGTATGATACGAGTCGTGACCACTATGGTACAGGCGGTGGCACTGCGGGTGGCGGTGGTACGAGCGCATGCCTCTCTTGCGGATCGAACCATGACCATGCCGCGATTCGCTTGGGGCGTTCGGACTTGATGGTTTACATTGATTCGCAGAAGCGCGAAGAAGCACTCCCCTCCAAGACCGCTTTGATTGTTGAATTGGATTTGGAAAATGAGAGCGTGAAGTCGTCAAATGACCTCGCAGGTGACCAGGTTTGGGACTGGGACAAGGGCGATGAGTGCATGGGCTTCAACCACGAAGATAACGGTTTGTACTATGCTCATGTCTGTTTCGCAGATGGACACGTTGAAGCGATTCGCGATCCCTCCAAGGATTCGCTGAGTCCGAATACGACGCAAAGGCAGAAACTTTCAAAATGGTATGGTTCTGGCGGCTTGTCCAGTGACGGTGAAAAATTGGATTAACCATGAAGATGCAATTTAAATTCGGAGCGATTCTCCTTCTCTCGGCGAGCCTGTTTTACGGGTTCGCCGCGCGAGCACAAGGTTTGATGCAAACGGAACGCGTTTCGTATGCGCTCACGTTGATTGATGCCGGTGCTGATGGTAATGGCAATACGAAGACGGGTGGGCCCGTTGTTGCGGACACAGAAAATGTTCGCATTAAGGTGACGGTTTCAGTGCCACGTACGACGGGGTCGAGTTACTATAGCGCGATTCCAACTTATGCTTCGCCTGCACGTTTGATGTTCCGTAAGCACCGTGGCCCGAGCACGGCGTTTGATGGTACGATTCCCTTGACACGTGACGCGCCGTATACCAACGCTTCAGCAACGGCCTCTGCAACGGATAAGTACTATCCGATGCCGCAGTCGGATGCGGATGGTTACTCCATTACGGATGTGACGAAGTTAAACTTCACGGCAGTTCAGTCAAATGCTTCTAAGAACCTTGATGGCGTTGACTACAATGACTACATCGGTTTAGGCCAAGCGCATGACTTGGGGCGTTGGGAAGCAACGTATCTCTCTGAATCGTTTAACGTGGCCGAGGTGTTGGCTGCAGGGGATGATGCAGATGCGAATATCTTGATGGTGCGCTCGTTATTGCGTGGTGAAGCGACTTATGAATGGTTTGCCGCTTCGCGTCGTGGTTTGGGTTCGGTGGCGCGTATTTCGGATATTCAGGATGTGGGTCGTAATATGACCTTCCGTGACCTCCGTCTTTGGACGCCACAGGGCAACGAATCGATTAATATCGACGAAGCCTCTCAATTGACGCTTGGTAAGTATGAAAATTGGGTTTCTGCAGCAATGCCAGATGGGTGGGCGGTTGTCAAGGGTACAATCGGTTCGAACTATACTGGTATTGATGGTGCGCAGCTTTTGAATGACATTGCTACGCAGGAAGATTTGTCGGATGCGCCACAAGTCATTTCGCCCGTTTATCCTGATGGCGTTTCGAAGATTACGTTCAGTGCGTGCACGACTGCTGAGGACACGGATACCGCATCGACCTTGTTGGTGCAGTATTCAACCTATCATGGTGACTGGAAGACGCTCCAGGAACTAACGCTTGTAGCAGGTCTTCAGACCTTCACGATTTCGTTTGGTGATGTGTTGCCGGAAGGCGCTGATGCACGTTTCCGTTTGGTGCGTAATGCAAAGAATCTTACGGGCGGGTCGGCCAATGTGCACACCTACGTCATTCGCAACCTGTTGGTGCGTTCGGCAACGCCCAAGGCCACGTTTAGCACCTTGTCGATTAAGTTGGCGGATGATGCAA
>JAFYMU010000179.1 GCA_017548245.1 Kiritimatiellia bacterium
CAGGCTTTTATGGCCTTTGATATGGGGCAAACGGCAAAGGCGCGTGCGCTAATTGCAAAGGCGGATCGCTACTATGTGCCGCGGTCGAATCTGTGGCGACGCACATTGGAGTTGCAGATCGCGGCGTCTGAGGGTTCGTACCAAGGCGAGTTGCGCCGTTTGCTCTTGGCGTGGGCAGAACAACGCAAGGATTGGTCATTGGAAGATCGCGTAAATGCCGAACTGACCTTGGCCGAAACCTTTCAGGCGCCCTATTCCGCAGATTGGCTCTATGATCTCGATCCTTCGGGTTGGCCAGCCTCGCTGCGCACGCGTTACCACTTGTTGCGTTCGAAGTTGCAGCAGGATAAACCGCAACTGCGCGATGACACGGTGAAGCGTTGGCGTTTGGCGATTCGCGGTCTCTACGATGCAGGCAACCTCAAGGGGGCGGCGCTCGAGGCGGAACGTTGCGCAACGGCAACGCAGAATGCGGAAGCGGCGTTAACGGCGGCAAAGTTGTTCAACGAATTGGGTGACTTGACGCGCAAGGAGGCGGCTTTGGAGTTGGCCTTGCAGTATGATGATTCGCTCGCCACGCAACATGAGGTGGGGCAAATCCGCACCGCCCCGATTGGCACCAAAACAACGCTTTGATTTTAATTGACGATACGGTTCAAGGAGCACACCATGGCTGAAAACGAACTTGCCCTTTTACGTGAAGAAAATGCCCAGTTGAAGGCAGAACTCGAAACAGTAAAGTACCGTTGGGAACGCGAACTGGTTGTTGCCAAGGCTCAATTATTGGCGGTCCAAGAGGAGTTGGAAGCCACGAAGGAACGTCTCCGTTTGGCCCTGCTGCGCAATATCGAGGCTGAAGACGAGGTCTTTTCGGTTCGTGAAGATGCCGCAAAGGTGATTGAATCTATCCGTCAGGAGCGCTAATATGGCAGATTTTGACACGCGTCGTTGGTCTTTGCGCAATCCTGGCGCAGAAATTAGCAATAACAATATCCCCACGGCCATGTTGGTCGAATGGGCCGAACGTGGCATCATTAAGCCGGGGTATGCGATCTCCTCCGATGGCATTACATGGGTGCCTGCTGAAGCATTGCCCGAACTCAAGATGACGTGGTACGTGATTGTCTCGGGGCGCGCACCCTATGGTCCCGTCTCGCAAGCCGCGGCGCGCCGTTTTATCGAAGAAGGACACTTCCCCAAGGAAGCGATTATCTCGCAGGATCCGGGCGAGCAACCGGTCTCGATGGAACTGCCGCTTCCCATTGAAGTCCCGCCAGAAGACCACCACCAAGAATTGGAAGAACTGCGTCAGAAGTTGAGCCTTTTGGAGAAGGAATTGCGCCTCAAGGATCGTCGCATTGACGAATTGCGTCAAGAGGCCGAACTCCGTCAGGCCGACTTCATGGCCAACAACGCCCCCGACCCTGCCGTTTTGGCCGCCGACCTTGACGACCTCCAGCAAGAGTATGACCGTTTGCGCGCCGCCTCCTCGGAAGCGGCGGAAGCGGCGGCGGAACGCGAACGCAGTTTGCGTCAGCGCATTCACACGCTTGAGGTAGCCTTAGAAACCGCCCAACAGGCCACGCCCCAACAGACCGAACCGCTCTCGGATGCGCTCTACACGGTCTTGAAACGCGAAGCCGACATTTTGCGCAAGAGTCAAGAAGAGGAAGAACGCTTCATTGAACAGTTGCGCGAACTTGCCCGTCAGCGTCTCGTCCAACTCTCCGAACGCCTCCTTGATATTCGCCGCATCGCGGGTGACAATCCCGAACAGATGCTCTCCATCGCCTCCCGTGGCCACATCCCCTTGTTGTCGAGTAATAGCCCCGCGAGCATGATGCGTCAACCGAGCAATGACCGCGTGACCGAACTCGAGAAGCAGATTGCCGAAGCGCGCGAACGTGAAAGCGCCTTGCAGCGTCAATTGGTCGCTCAAGAGGGACAAGTCACCCAGTTGCGCGCTCAGATTGGCCAGGCCCAACGTCAGACGTTGGATTCGCTCAAGCTTGAAGAGAAGTTGCGCAACACCGCGCAGTCCCTTGAGAAGGAACGTGCGGCACGCGAGGAAGAACATCGCGAAAATGCCCACATCCAGGCCCAGTTGTTGCGTCGCATTGAGGAATTGGAACGCCTCTCGGCACAGGGTAACCTCACACAAGTGATCCGTCCTGAAGAGCCGCAAGAAGAATTTGAACCCCAGCCGCAGCGCACCTCATCGTTCGGTTGGTTGAAGCGACACTAAGGTGCCCGTGAAGAGCTCCCTCCCACCGCTTTATTTGGCCCCCATGGCGGAGTTCACCACCCCGCCGATGCGTATCCTTTGTGAAACGCATGGGGCGCAGCGCACCTACACCGAGATGGTCAATGCCGAAGGCATCTGCCGTCAATCCCCCAAAACGCTCTTCCTCCTCGAGACCTTCCCTGAAGAACGTCACGTGTGGGCTCACCTCTACGGACACGACCCCGAACGTTTAGCCGAAGCGGCATGCATTGTTGCCGACATGGGCCGCTTTGAAGGGATTGACCTCAATGCAGGGTGCCCCGTGCCGCGCATTACGGCGCAAGGGGCGGG
>JAFYMU010000180.1 GCA_017548245.1 Kiritimatiellia bacterium
ACTTAAGAGACTCGGTTACATCAACCCAATTAGCCAAAGAGCTTGAAAAAGAAATTTGTGAAACCAAGGCCCTCGTGGATCGTATTCAAGAGAAAATCAATAAGCTGATTAATGAGGATCTTGAACTTCGAAAAAAGAAGGAGATCCTTTGTTCGGTTTATGGAATTGGAGATCGAATAGCGACGGAATTAATTGTATCTCTACCTGAATTGGGGCATTGTAATCGTCGACAAATAGCCTCCCTTTGTGGTTTAGCTCCGTTTAACAACGAAAGTGGAAAATACAAAGGGCATCGTTGCATCAAAGGCGGTCGCTTTCGTGTTCGAGAGGCGCTCTATATGGCAGCCATTGTTTCAGTAAGGAGGGAATCGTTCTATACCTCCGCCTATCGAAAAATGGTTGATGACTTAAAGAAACCCAAAAAAGTTGCCCTTATCATGATTGCACGAAAACTTGTTTGCTATCTCAACTCGTTGATGAAACGAGCTGGATAATAAACTAACCATTGCGCATTTTCCTCATCACCTAGCATAACACTAGGTGTGGGGTTCTTGTGTGTCTGGAAGGCTGCGGGGCGAGGGGCAGAGCCCCTTATAAAATTTTCTCACAAATATTATTGACTATGATTTAGGAATGATGAATGATGAATTGTGGGGACTCGCGGGCCACATTAATTATAAGTAATGGCGTTGGAGGGGGAATCTGTGGTAGACTATTCCTTGTTATGGTTATTGTTCGAACGATTGTTTTTGTGCTGATTGCACTGATGTTGACGTTATTCACGTGGTTGGGCGGTGGTATTGTGCCGCGTTGGCTTGCGCCGTGGGTGCCGTGGTTGACGTTTTTGATTCTTGAGGTGATGTTGCTTTTGCCGGAACAGCGACGGAATGAGTCGTTGTTAGAGGCGCGCTCACGCGTTGGGAGGGCGGTTTTGCGTGATCCGTTGACGTGGATTACGGTGCTGATTACGCTTTTCTTAACAACGCAGTGGTTGAATGCGTACACGTTCTTGGAGTGGAATCCCACGAATCAGGCGTGGGATGTGGTTTCGCCGGCCTTTGAATGGTTGCGTCACCCGTCGGTGGAGGCCTTGCTGAAGAGTCCGCCGGCAGATCCTACGCGTGCAGCGTTCGTACGTATCCCGGATTCGGTGCCGGTGCCGTGGTTACCGCACGCCTTGCGTTCGGACGAGGCTGCAACGGTGCTGGCGTGGTTCACGCCGGTTTTGGTGGCCTTGCTTGCGTTGCGTCACGCGACGTTGCGCCACTCCAAACGTCTGATGGCGGCTTTCATTTGTGCGATGACCTCGGTCTTGGCGATTGCGGGTATCATTCAGTATGTGGTGGGCGGCACGTTCCTCTATTGGGGAATGGAGAGCCACGCCTTCTTCTTCGCGACCTTCGGTTATCCGAACCATGCGGCGTGTTTCTTCCCTGCGGTGATGGCGCTCTCGATTGGGATGTTCTTGTGGGTGATTGAACATCGCGAACACACCCGCATCCCGCCGTGGTGTTACATTCTCTCGGCAATCCTCTGTGCGATTTCGGCGATCCTCTCGGGTTCGCGTGCTGGCGTACTCTTCACGTTGGCCATTGTGGGCTTTACGGCACTCTACATCCCGATCCGTTACTTTGGTTCGATGTCGCCCAAGATGCGTATCGCGGTGCCGGCGACGCTCTTTGCAATGGCGGCGGTCATCATTGGCACGGCGGCGTTTCGCATCTATGCCGTGAATGCCAATACGGAACGCGCACTCGCGATGAAGACGGCGGAGACGCCCGAAGCCTATGAAGCGGCCTTCCAACTCCCCTCCTACCGCGCAATCCCGGCAATTGATACGGTGCTGAAGGAGATTGGCGACACCGATTGGGAACATTTTATTAGCCATCCGATGTTGATGCGTGCGGGGTATCAGGGCATTTTGGCAATTCGCCAATTGGAGGATTTCCCGTTGTTCGGCGCGGGCGCGTGGAGTTTCCGTTGGCTCAACATCAACTACATCAACAAGGACGACCCCGAAGAGAAGACGTGGTTGCGCAGCCGCCAAGGCGTTGGCCAAGCGAATGTGCACAACGATGCATTACAGTTCCTGGCCGAACACGGTTGGGTGGGCTTTGGTTTGATGTTGGCGTGCATCGCGGCACTTGCGATTCCCTTCTGGCAGGCGCTTTTGCGCAGTCCTTCGATTCCGATGAATGACACTGTGGCCGACCGCGTGTGGTTCAACCGCATTTGCGCCTATTGCGTCTTTGCGTTGGTGGCAACGACGCTGATTGCGGCACATAGTTTCATTGATTTGGTCTTCCGTAGTCCGGCGTGTATGATGCTCTATGGGTTGCTCTTTGTTTGCGCAGAGGGATTTGTGCCCAAGAAACGTCTTGCCGCACCGAATACACAGGCTTAACCGAATACACGAGGCGTCGCATATGGCACGTAAAGGCATTATCTTGGCTGGTGGCGCAGGCACCCGACTCTATCCTGCGACGCTGACGATTTGCAAGCAACTCTTGCCTGTTTACGATAAGCCGATGATCTACTATCCGCTGTCAACGTTAATGTTGGCAGGGATTCGCGACATCCTCATTATCTCCACGCCAGAGGCCACGCCCCTCTTCCAAGCGCTGCTCGGAGACGGTTCGCGCATCGGCCTTAACCTCTCCTATCAGGTGCAGGCCGAACCCAATGGGTTGGCGCAGGCCTTCATCTTGGGGAAGGATTTTATTGGCACGGATCCGGTTTGCCTCATCTTGGGCGACAATATCTTTTATGGCCAAGGGTTTAGCAAGATGCTCCAAACGGCATCGGCCACCCCTGGCGCGACGGTCTTTGGTTACTATGTGCGCGATCCCG
>JAFYMU010000014.1 GCA_017548245.1 Kiritimatiellia bacterium
GTTTACAAGATTTGCCTATGACAGCTTCGCTTTCTCCACAAGTCGTTTGCCGAGGGCGTGAGCATTGGCAAGGTCGGTTTCGAAATGTGCATCACGGTGCGCCCGATTTCGCCGCCTCGAGCATCTTGGCCTCTTCAATGAGACGACCTGCCGCCGCTTCGTCGCGTGCTTGAACGCGGAAGCCCATGGCCAAACACGACTGCGGCGTGAGTCCCAAGTGTCCGCACACCGGAATCCCTGCCTCCACGAGACGACGCACGAGCGGCAAACAACGTTCGCCACCCTCGAGTTTCACGGCGTCCGCGCCCCCTTCCTTAATAATACGAACGGCTGCACGGAATCCGTCATCATCATTGGCCTGGTAGGAACCAAAGGGCAGGTCGGAGAGCAGGAGCGAATTTTTGAGGATACGGCCGACGCAACGGGTGTGGTAGATGATATCCTCAACCGTCACTGGCAACGCCGTGTCGTGGCCCTGCATCGTGTTCCCGAGCGAGTCGCCCACGAGCACCAAGGGGAAGAGATTGCTATCCAATGCTTCAATCAACGCGGCACTGGTGGCATCATAACAGGTTACAGTGGCAAATTTGCGCTGTCCCTTGAGGGCGCGGATCTTGCCAGGTGTCCAATTACGCATAATAACTCCTCGCAAAAGAAAACCGAGTAAAAACGGCATTGCGCCGCTTACTCGGTTCGTCAACAGGGATTAGAAGAGACCCTTCACCTTGCCCGTTTCCACGTCCACATCGACGCGGCGATAGGCGGGGTTGGCCGAGGTGCCAGGCATCAACATAATCTTGCCCGAGACCGGCACGATGAAACCTGCACCCTGATAGATCAAGATGTCCTGCACCTTGAGGCGCCAACCCGTCGGACGGCCAATCTTCGTGGCGTCATCCGAGAGCGAATACTGCGTCTTGGCCATGCAGACCGGGAGCGACGCGGTTTCGGGATTGGCTTCAAAGGCCTTCAACTTTTCGAGCGCGGCGGGTTCGTAATCCACGCCATCACCGCCATACACTTCCTTCACCTGCTTTTCGATGCGCACCGAAAGGGGTTCGGAGAGGTCGCAGAGATAACCGAAATCCACGGGATCTTCGCAGGCGGCCATGACTTGCTGGGCCAATTCTTCTGCACCTTCGCCACCCTTTTCCCAATGCTTGGAGAGGGCAAAACGGCAACCCGCCTCTTCGGTAATCTGCTTGACCAAGGCCACTTCGGCATCGGTGTCGGTGTAGAAGTGGTTGAGACAGACCACCGGACGGATACCGGCGCGACGGATGATGTCGATGTGGGCGAGCAAGTTGGTGCGGCAACCCGCTTCCAAGAGTTCGAGATTTTCCTGGGTGTAGGCCACGTCCAAGGGCGTGCCGGGCTTGACGTCGGGGCCGCCGCCATGACGCTTGAGTGCGCGCACGGTGGCCACGAGCACCACGGCGTCGGGCTTGAGACCCGAGCAACGGCACTTGATGTTCCAGAACTTTTCAAAGCCCATATCCGAAGCGAAGCCGCTTTCGGTCACCACATAGTCGGCAAGGGCGCAACCCACGCGGTCGGCGATCACCGAGTTCTGGCCAATTGCGATGTTGGCGAAGGGGCCTGCATGGACGAGCACGGGCTGACCTTCCAAGGTCTGCATCAGGGTGGGGTTGATGGCGCGCACGAGCCATGCGGTCATTGCGCCGCCCACTTCCAAATCGTCTGCCGTCACCGGCTTGCCGTCCTTGGAGTAGGCCACGATGATGCGACCGATGCGCTTGCGCAAGTCGGCCAAATCGGAGGCCACTGCGAGGATGGCCATCACTTCGGAGGCCACGGTGATGTAGAAGCCCGAATCGGTTTCAAAACCGTTCAGCGTGCCCGGGCCCATACCGATGCGAATCTGACGCAAACCCTGTGCGCAGAAGTCGAGTGCCCAACGCATCTGGACGCGTTCGGGATCGATGTCCAAACGCTTCAAGCCCTTCGCGGCCAACCATTCATCGTCGTGGTTACGTTCGTGCTGCATACGAGCATTGAGGGCCACCATACAGAGGTTGTTGGCCTTTTCCACGGAGTCAAAGTCGCCCGTCAAACCGAGCGAAAGGGGCGTCAAGGGGATGACCTGTGCCAAACCGCCACCAGCAGCGCCGCCCTTAATATTAAAGGTAGGGCCGCCCGAGGGTTGGCGAATCGTACCGCAGCAGTTCTTGCCAAAGCGACCAAGCCCTTCGAGCAAGCCCACCGTGGTGGTGGTCTTACCTTCGCCGAGCGGCGTCGGAGTGATGGCGGTCACGTCAATGTACTTGGCCTTCTGAACGCCACCCGTGCGAGCCAAAATGGCGTGGGCATCCACCTTGGCATAGGACTTGCCGTAGGGGATGAGTTCGTCGGGCTGCACGCCAAGGGCGGTTGCGATGTCGCTGATGGGCTGCATGGTTTCTTCTGCGGCTTCAGCGATCTGCCAGTCTTTGAGTTTCGTGGGGTCCAATTTCATGGGAGTACTCTTTCGTTCGTACAACGTTCAAGGAAGAAGAGGGGTGATTGCGGCCCAAACGGCAGCCTCGGTATCGGCTTGCGGTTGGGTGCTGTCAATGCGACGAATGCGCTGCGGTTCCTGTTTTGCCAACTCGCGGAACCCTTCTGCCAAGCGGAGATGGAAGGTGTCGCGTTCTTGTTCAAAACGGTCTGCTTGCCCCTGACGATCGGCCACGCGCTGGCGGCTTTCCGTCTGCGGGATATCCAGGAGCAAGGTCACATCGGGCATTAAATTCTGAGTTGCAAAGGCGTTGATGGCGCGCAGTTCGGCAACATCCATGCCGCGGCCATAACCCTGATAGGCGAAGGTCGAGTCGCAAAACCGGTCACTGAGCACCCACTCGCCACGTTCCAACGCGGGGAGGATGACATTGTTGACCAATTGGGCGCGGCTCGCCAAGAAGAGGAGCAACTCCGCGGTAGGCACAGGCGCCTCACCCGCTTCGTTGAACTGCAAAATCTTGCGCACCAATTCGCCCAAGAGTGTGCCGCCGGGTTCGCGCGTCGTGAGCACCGGAATGCCACGGGCCTTCAACTTTTCGGCAAGCGCCTTGAGATGGGTGCTCTTGCCAGCGCCTTCGGGCCCTTCAAAGGTAATAAAGCGTCCGCGGGTCATGGTTAGGCGAGGGGTTTGAGGGTTTGACCTTCCTTCGAGTCGCGCACTTGCCAACCCTTTGCAGCGAGTTCGTCACGCAAACGGTCACTTTCGGCCCAGTTTTTGGCGGCACGCGCTGCAGCACGTTCGTCAGCCAACGCCTGAATCTCGGCAGGGATGGCGGTGGTTTCGGCGCGGCCAAAGAAGATGAAGCCGAGCACGCGATCCATCTGAGCGAGTTCGTCCAACGCAGCCTGCGCACCAGCGGCGCTGAGGCCGGCAGTCAATGCGGCATTCGCCGCGCGTACAAAGGCAAAGCAGGCACTAAAGGCTTCGGAGGCGTTGAGGTCATCGGCCAACGCATTGCCAAAGGCTTCCAACTGCGAGGGCACGCGAACGCCATCATCGGCCGTACCCGTTGCCACACGCGCCTTGAGCGCATCGGTGCATTCGTCCAAACGGGCAAGCGCGGCGCGCGCAGCCGAAAGGGCGTCGAAGGTGAAGTTGAGACCCTGGCGGTAGTGGGCATTCAAGAGCACATAACGGATTTCGCGGCCCGTATAACCCTTCTCCTGCAAGTCGCGCAAGGTGAAGAAGTTGCCGAGGCTCTTGGACATCTTCTGACCATTCACACGCAAGTGGGCGCAGTGCATCCACGTGTGCACAAAGGGTTTGCCCGTGACGGCTTCAGCCTGTGCAATTTCGTTTTCATGGTGGGGGAAGAGATTGTCAATGCCACCCGTGTGCAAGTCAAAACTTTCGCCGAGGTACTTCATGCTCATGGCCGAACATTCCAAGTGCCATCCCGGACGACCCTTGCCCCACGGTGCATCCCACACCACGTCGCCATCCTTCTCGTCCCAACCTTTCCAGAGGGCGAAGTCACCCACGCCTTCCTTCTCGTATTCGTCCGCGTTGATGCGAACGCCAGAGCGCATGGCTTCGCGGTCGATATGGGCGAGTTTACCATAGTTTTCGTACTTGGAAACGCTGAAGTAGACCGAACCATCATCGCTCTTGTAGGCGATACCCTTGTCAAAGAGCGCCGAGATCAAGTTGAGCATCTCGGGGATGTGATCCGTTGCCGCCGGATAGACCGCTGCGGGTTCAACATTGAGCGTCTTCAAATCGGCAAAGAAAGCTTCGATGTAAGGCTTGGTGTAGGCCTTCAAAGCCTGGCCCGCTGCCTGCGAACCGCGAATGGTCTTGTCATCCACGTCCGTCAAATTCATCACTTGCTTCACGTTGTTGCCCGCAAATTCCAACGTGCGACGCAAAAAGTCTTCAAAGAGGTAGGCGCGGAAGTTGCCAATGTGGGCGTAGTTGTAAACCGTCGGCCCACACGTATACATACCCACTTCGCCAGGGTTCAACGTCTTAAACGGCTCAATCTGCCGCGTCATCGAATTATAAAATTTCAGCTCCATAGCGCCATCCTAAAAGTATAAGGAAATCAATTGTTACATTAGTATAGCACATTGAAGCCATGCATGTAGGAAGAGAAACCACGAAAAAAAGACCGCGCATTACCAGAGAGTATGTGGGGGCTCACGCCGCCCCCACACCCCCGCGGAAGCGCAGGGCGCTTCACCCCACACTTTTGGGAAGGGGAAAGAAAATCGCCTGACGGCGAAAGCCGAGCATGTGACAACGGATAGGCAAGAATCGATAGGTAACAGGCTAGCGCCCCAAATAGACAAGAGCGCGATAGATAAGGGAAGCCACGCAAAAGACCCTTGGTCTCA
>JAFYMU010000181.1 GCA_017548245.1 Kiritimatiellia bacterium
AGCGCGCCGAACCATAAACGCAGGAGACGGCACTCCCTAAGGCGAATGCCGTCCAACGTAAAAGGGCTGAGGTGGGCAATGTCATTTGGTCCACCGCACATAGGCACCAGAAGGTAACTTGAAGCAGGATTCTGCGCCCGTTAAGCACATTTCGCCTGCTTCGAACGAACCCTCCAAGCCGCGCAGGGCTTGGCGCAAGATGTTTTCAAGCACAATGGGTGTATGGCCCGGCGTATGGGCGCTCAACAACAAGAAGAGCGGATCATCGCTCAAGAGCGAACGGCACAAGCGCAAGGTTTCGGTGAGGTCACGTTCGATCTTGTACGTTTCGCCATTACCGCCACGACCATAGGTGGGCGGATCAAGGATGATGCCGTCATACTTGCGACCACGACGGAGTTCGCGGTTCATGAACTTGTGCACGTCGTCAATAATCCAACGAATCGGATGCTGTTCCAACTTGTTCAAGGTCGCATTGCCACGAGCCCACTGCACCATGCCCTTTGAGGCGTCCACGTGACAGACTTCGGCACCGCCATGGGCTGCGGCTAAGGTCGAACCGCCCGAGTAGGCAAAGAGGTTTAAGACGCGCACGGGGCGTTTTTTGGCCTTGGCTTCACGCACGATGGATTTAATCCAAGCCCACTGGGCGCGTTGTTCAGGGAAGATACCCAAGTGGCCAAAGTCCGTGCCCGAGAGACGGAATTTCGTGCCGTCAACATCAATGGCCCATTCTTTGGGCAAACGGTTACGGCCATGCCAGTGGTTGCCATCTTCGCGGTCAAAGGAAGCGTCAGCCTTCTTCCACAACGCGGGCGTCTGCTTCTGCCAAACGGCTTGTGCGCAAGGACGCGCCAACATCAAATCACCAAAACGCTCCAATTTAGCGCCATTGCCACTGTCGAGAAGTTCGTAATCGTTCATGATAAGGTGGTACTTTTTAAGAGGTCGCTTCGTGTAAAAGGGCCAAGAGATTGCGCGCGGCCATCATTTCTGCGGCCTTTCGGGTAGAACCCGAGCCTTCGGCCGAGGTGCCATTGAGCGTGGCCGAACAGAAGAAGTTCGGCGCATGATCGGGCCCTTCGCGACGTAAGAGTTGATAAAGGGGTTCGGTTTGTAAAAACCGTTGTGCATACTGCTGGAGTTCGCCCTTGGGATTGTCGGAAACGCCAGTGCAGTGCGAGACGCCATCAAAGTCGGCGTCGGTGTAGAGTAAGGTGAAGAAGACCTTGGCCGCTTCCATGCCGCCGTCCAACCATGCCGCGCCCAACAGCGCTTCCACGGCATCGACTTCGGCCTTCGTTTTCCACATTTTGCCGCGGTTGAAGTAGTGCAGGCTATCGTGGAAGGCGGGATCCAGGTGCGGAATGCGTTGCAACAACCCCTGTCCAGAGACCAAGTGAATGCGCATATCGGTCAACACACCCTCGTCGGCCTCGGGATAACGCGTGTACAACGTATCCGAGACCAAGAGTTGTAAAACCGCATCACCCAAAAACTCCAAACGCTGATTGTCCGGCTCCTGTCGATTAGGAGCCGGAACGGTAAGCGCCGTTTTGAGGAGCGCAAAGTCCTTGAAGACGTAAGGGAAGTTGGCGTTAAACACGATTACTGCTTCTGGATGACGTTGGTGGCAACCTTCAAGACCGAGGCGATGTCAGCCAAGTTGGAGGGGAGCACCATCGTGGTGCCAGCCTTGGCCAACTTGCCAAATTCGGTGATGTACTGTTCGGCCAAACGCAAGTTCACGGCGTCAGCGCCACCATCGTTGTTGCTAATCGAACTAGCAATGGCGGCCAAACCTTCTGCAGTGGCCTTTGCCACCAACAAGATTTCTTGCGAACGGCCCTCTGCTTCGTTGATGCAACGCTGCTTTTCACCTTCAGAACGGGCGATGGCTTCTTGCTTTTCACCCTCTGCACGGTTGATACGAGCCTGGCGTTCACCTTCAGATTCGGCAATCATCGCGCGCTTTTCACGTTCGGCACGCATCTGCTTTTCCATGGCGTCGCGAATCGACTGCGGCGGCGTGATGGACTTGATTTCGTAACGCTTCACCTTGATGCCCCAAGGATCCGAGGCCTTATCAACGGCCTGGCAGATGGCACCGTTGATGGATTCGCGCACTTCAAAGATTTCATCGAGGTCGAGCTTACCGATTTCCGAACGCATCGTGGTCTGTGCCAACTGCGTGGAGGCCCAGAGGTAGTTGTCGATGCCATAGGAGGCCTTGGCGGGATCCATCACCTGCAAGTAGAGGATGCCGTCAACGTCCACCGTGATATTGTCCTTGGTGATGCACTGTTGCGGCGGCACATCAATGGGGGTTTCCTTCAAGGTGCGACGGTAGGCCACGCGGTCAATGAAGGGCATCAAGATGTGAAACCCTGCTTCCAAGGTGGAGTTGTAACGGCCGAGGCGTTCGATGATGTAGGCCTGACGCTGCGGCACGATGATGGCCGTCTTGAAAAGGACGATCAAGAAGGCGATAATCAGGACAATGAGAATAACGAATGGGGATAACATGATGAGTCTCCTTTTTGTGTGTGTTGAAATTACTGAACGGTCAACGTGATGTTGTCCTTGGCGATAACGGTCACCGTGGTACCTGCTTCAATGGGGCGATCGGCAATGGCCTTCCATTCGCATCCGCGCACATCCACGCGTCCACCCTGGGGCGGATTGATGGCATGGGTCACGGTACCCACGGCGCCAACGAGACCATCGTCATCGGCATCGCCGTGTGCGACTTCACATTTGCCGTGGAGGGTCTTGCGGAAGTAGTGGCGTCCAACGATGAGCGACAACAAGGAGGCGATGATGAAGAGATAACCTTGTGTGACGACGCCAGTGTCGGTCAAAAAGGCGACGGCTGCCGCAAGGAGGGCACCAAAGCCAAAGAAAATGACAATGAATCCAGGAACGATGAGTTCCGAGAGGATTAACAGAATACCAGTTACTAACCAAATGGATGCGAGGCTCATAGGATCTCTCCTTCTGATTCACGTTCGTGAAATGCACGCGAATACAGTTGAGTATTATACATTAAAATAGTGGGAAAATGTAAATAAGTTACGAGAAAGGCAGAATTGCGCCGCGTGTAAAGGGGGGGGGAAGCGTCTTTTGGGGCGATCTGCTATAATGACGACATGATGGAACGGGTTCTTTTGCACATTGATATGGATGCTTTTTACGCTTCAATTGAGCAGCGTGACCATCCTGAATTGCGCGGTAAACCTGTGATTGTCGGTTCGCGCGCGTCGCAACGTGGCGTGGTGTCAACCTGTTCCTATGAGGCGCGGCGTTTTGGGGTTCACTCGGCGATGCCGATGCGACAAGCGCTGGAGTGTTGCCCTGAGGGGATTGTGGTGCCGCCACGGATGGCGCATTATGAGGCCGTGAGTCGCGCAGTCTTTGCGATTTTTGAATCTTACACGCCGTTGGTGGAGGGGTTGAGTGTTGATGAGGCCTTCTTGGATGTCACGGGCGTTCGACGATTGTGGGGAACGCCGCGCGAGATTGCGTTGGCATTGAAACAACGCATTGCGCAGGAGTTGGGGCTGACCTGTAGCGTAGGGATTGCCCCCAATAAATCCCTTGCCAAAATTGCGAGTGAGGAGAAGAAACCTGATGGGCTCTTTGAGGTGCCATCGGACCCTACGGCCTTACTCGCTTGGTTGGGCAAGAAGTCGTTGCGCGTCTTGTGGGGTGTTGGCCCCAAATGTGCAGCGGCCTTGGCGCAAATTGGGTTGAAGACGGTGCGTGATTTGCAGTCGGTCAATCCCGAACGTTTACGTCAAGTGGTCACACCTGCGCTAGCCGATCACTTATTGGCCCTTGCCTTTGGGAGGGATGAACGTCCCGTCTTGGTTTATACGCCCGATAAGAGTTATTCGCGTGAGCACACCTATCCTGAAGATGTTCAAGATGCGGAGGTTTTGCGTAAGGAACTCCTTTGGATTGTCCAAGATGTGGG
>JAFYMU010000182.1 GCA_017548245.1 Kiritimatiellia bacterium
GGCAGGTCTACCGGCACAATAAAGGTCTGCAAAATATCTTTTGGTTCATCATCTCTGACACGATAGAGTGCCACATTGGGAAACTTTTTGGGGTTCACCTTGGAGGGGAAGACCATGACATCGTTGTCATAAACGGCAACCTTCTCGCCATCCCAATAGTTCGGATAGGCCTCACTTGTGTAAATGAGTGTACGTTCGCCGGGGGCCAATTCGCGATCGCACAGTATACGACGATTCTTCTTCTTATCTTCCTTACCGCGATTCCAACGGATTAACGCGTAGCCTTTGAGGTTAATCGTCTCCGAACCCGTATTGGTCAATTCAATCCAACCCGCCTCTTTCCCATTCGGATCAAGCGCATCTGGACGCGGGCAGATTTCAGTAATGCGGAGCGACGCATGGAGCGATGCGCTAAAGAGAAGGGTGCTTGCACCAAGTAATAGTTGTAAAGTCTTCATGGGAACTCCTTTACTATTTTACGTTTCCAAGAACGACGTTTCAATATTGTGATGGATTTAGCCGAAAAAATCAAACCCTTTCCACGACTTTAATAAAGTAGGGACAACATCATCCATGCGCTTTTAGCAAAGCGTCTTATCCCCACAGTGAAATACACCTTGCCGTCGCAAACGGCAAG
This sequence comes from Kiritimatiellia bacterium, assembly GCA_017548245.1. Lineage (GTDB taxonomy): Bacteria > Verrucomicrobiota > Kiritimatiellia > RFP12 > DVOR01 > Spyradenecus. The sequence continues at coordinate 638 of JAFYMU010000182.1, forward strand.
GTGTGTACTGTTAGCATGTTGTCGATTTAGCGTTGGAAGCGGCGGGCGAGTTCGCGGTAGGTGGTGAGAATCATCACGGGGCGGCCGCGAGGGGTGGCGTAGGGCATGGCGCAGGTGGAGAGTTGGTGCAGGAGGACTTCGGCGGCCTCTTTGGTTTGCACGTGGAGGGTGCGGGCGGCGGCACTTGCGGCGGCGCGGGCGGCTACCTCTTTACGCCAGTTGTCGATGCCTTTACGAACGCCAGTCTTATCGAGTTCGGTGGCGATTTCAGGGATGAGTGTTTGCGGTGGCACCTCGGTGAGGGCCATCGGCAAGGCGTCAATCAAGAAGGTGTCAGCAGAAAAGGCGCTAATCCCAAAGCCACAGGCCTCCAATTCGGGGAGAAAACGGTTCACTCGTTCGGCATCGGTGGGCGAAAGGGTGAGTGGTTCGGGAATGAGAAGGGGTTGGATGGCGGGCTGTTCCGTTTTTGCCATGAAGCGTTCGTACAAGATGCGCTCAAGGGCTGCACTGGCGTCGACAGTGACGTAACCTTGTTCCGTAATCACCAACCAATAGCCTGTTTCCAAGATGTCAGCGATGCGTAACCACGCAAAGTTGACCTTTTCCGCCGGCGGTGCAGGAGGCGGTGTTAATGGAGGCGTCATGGGCGCCAATTGCGCCGCAGGTTGACTCGGCGGCGGATAGGGCGAACCCGGGGGCGTTGTAAAGGTGAGGTGCTGTTGAGTTGCGGGGCGAACCGCAGGCTTGGGTATTTGCGGCGTGGGCAACGGTGCAACTGGCGAGAGCGGTGGAGGCGTCGCAGGAACCACGGGGGCGATTGCGGGCGCCACCGAGACGGGGGTTGCTACCGAGATTGGCGCGGGTGCAGGGTCGGGTTCTACGGGTGCAGTAAAGAGGTTGAGCGCGTGCGCAATCGCGTTCGACACGGCATTGATGACGAGATTACCACGACGGAATCGCACTTCGCGTTTGGCGGGATGGACATTGACATCAACCCCTTCCGGTGGCAAGTCCACAAACAAAATGGCGTGGGGACGGCGATCACGCAAGGGCCACACTTCACGCACCGCATACTGAATCTGTGCGGCGGTGGCGGCACGGTGATTGACAAAGACATATTGTTCGGGCGTGCCGAGGGCAGGGGTGTCAATGCGCGAGATGTAACCCGTGACGGTGATGTCATTCTCCGTGTGGTGAATTGCCGTGAGGGATTGGAAGATGGGTTGGCCGAGCAACGTGCGGATGCGGTCTTCCAACGCATCGCCTTCGGGCAAACGGAAGAGGTCCTTGCCCTCCGAACGCAATCGGAAGGCTACTTGTGGATAGGCTAGGGCAATCGCGGTGAGTGACTGACGGATGCGGGAGAGTTCGGTCGCCGCGGTGCGGAGGAATTTTCGGCGTGCGGGGAGGTTGAAGAAGAGGTCGCGAACGCGAATCGTGGTGCCCACGGGATGGCCCGTTTCGGTGACCGCTTCCAAGGTGCCGCCCACGACATTGAGTTCGGTTGCACTCTCATCCTCTGCGGTACGCGTCATCAAGGTAAAACGCGAGACACTGGCAATGGAGGGGATCGCTTCGCCACGGAACCCGAAGGTCTGAATTCGAACGATATCTTCGGTGTCGGCGATTTTGCTAGTGGCTTGACGTTCAAGCGCGGCGAGGGCATCCTCATGGCTCATGCCATAACCATTATCCTCCACCTCAATAGCCTTGGAGCCTCCCGCTTCAACGGAAACGGTAATGCGTGTCGCCTGTGCATCGAGGGCATTTTCAACGAGTTCCTTTACGACCGAGGCCGGACGTTCAACCACCTCACCTGCGGCGATTTGGTTCGCCACAGTTTCAGGGAGTACCCGAACGGCTCGGCGTTGCAATGGTTCACTCATTCGGCGTGTTCCTGCAAAAAGGTGGAGATGGCGGCGCGCAAGGCTTCGGTGTCCAAACGACCAAAACGGCGGAGTTCGGCATCGCTGCCCTGCGGAATGAAAGCATCCTCCCAACCCAAGATGAGCACCGGTGCATCATGGACCTCGGCAATGGCCGAACCAAATCCCGCTTGCTTCGCGGCATTTTCGAGGGTAATTAAGGGGCGTCCCTTCAGCGTTTGAAGCACCGCTGGCAACGGTTTGATGCGGTCAACTGCAAAACACGGAAGCGGCAACGTCTCTAAGAGTGGCGCCACCCATGCGGCGGTGTCCCCCAAGGCCAAGAGACAGGGCCCCTTCCCTGTGTCCACGGTGGGGTTCGCAGGCAAGGCGTCGCAGATTGCGCCACGCGGATAACGAATCACGGTGGGCGTGCCATCGGTTAAGGCTTGTTGCAACGCTTGACGGAGTGAATCACGTGCCGTTGGTGCATAGAAGGTGAGATTCGGCAAGGCGCGGAACATGGCGATGTCATAGAGACCATGATGGGTCGGGCCATCGGCACCCACAATTCCCGCGCGGTCAAGGCAGAGGGTGACGGGTAACTTCGCCAAACAGACATCGTGCATCATGCAGTCCACGGCACGTTGGGCAAAGGTCGAGTAGAGGGCGACGTAAGGACGGAAGCCCGCGGCCGCCAAGCCTGCGGCAAAGGTGAGGGCGTGTTCTTCACAGATGCCAACGTCAAAGGCACGGTTCGGAAATTCACGGAAGAAGGGGGCGAGCCCTGTGCCATCACGCATGGCGGCGGTTACCGCTACGATGCGTTCGTCTTGACGAGCGAGGGCGCAGAGTTCTTCGCCAAAGGCTTCGGACCATGAGGTGGTCGGGGGCGGGTTGGACGGCGTTGTGGCCCACGGCGAGACACCATGCCACTTGGAGGGATGACGTTCGGCAGGGGCATAACCCTTGCCCTTCACTGTGGCGATGTGCAACACCACGGGCACGTGTCCCTCGGCGGCGGCGCGTAAGGCTTCGCACAAGGCGGGGATGTCGTGACCATCAATGGGGCCCATGTAACGTAAGCCGAGATCTTCAAAGATGGCCGAACGGTGACGCAAGAGAAGGGGCTTGATGACCCCCTTGAGTGCACGATAGAGGGATTTGAGCCCCGAGAGGCGCAAGTGGTGTCCTGTGGCCTCAGCGGCGGCGCGAATGCGATTGTAACGGATGCCCGAGATGCGGCGTGCAAACATACGTGCAAAGGCGCCGACATTCTGCGAGATGCTCATGCCGTTATCATTAATAATTAGAATGAGGCGTTCGGTCGTATGACGAACCGCATTGAGGGCCTCAAGCGAGATGCCGTTGGTCAATGACGCATCGCCCACTACGGCAATGATGTGTTCGTTCCGCTGCTTCAAATCACGTGCCGCCGCCATGCCGAGTGCGGTCGAAAGGGCAACGCCCGCGTGGCCTCCAACGGCAGGGTCATAAGGGGATTCGGCAGGGAAGGGGAAGCCACGGATACCGTCAAATTGACGGAGGGTCTCCATGGCATCATTGCGTCCAGTCACCATCTTCCACGCATAACTCTGATGACCTACATCCCAAATCACCTTGTCGGTGGGGAAGTCAAAGACGTGACAGAGCGCGAGGGTGAGTTCCACCGTGCCGAGACTCGGGGCCAAATGACCGCCCGAACGCGAGACGGTTTCAATCATCCGCGTGCGAATCTCAGTGGCTAACTGCGGGAGCACCTCGCTCGGCAATCTTTTGACATCGGCCGGCGAGGTGATGGTGTTCAGAAGCGTGGTGACGTTCGGCTGCATTACAATTCGCCAAAGATGTCAAAGATACGCGAACGCAAGTCGCCATTCACGTTGACGGGTTCGTCCGGGCCGCCACGCAAATCAATGTAATCCGAGAGGATCGAGAGTGCTTCACGCAAGACATAGTCATTCTCTGCGGTGGGGCCCTTATTCTTCTTCGAACCCTTCATGGCTTCATCCTGCAACTTTTCAATGGCGCGTTCGGCCTTCATACGGGCACGACGGGCATCCACCTGAAGCGGCACATATTCTTCGGCATTGGCCTTGCGCACGTGCTCAATCAACTGCAGGGCAGCCTGAGCCTGAGCATCCTTCTTCATACGCTTATCCGAAGCCTTCTTCAAGCGCGGCAAGAAGGGGGCGACATCGGAGGTTTTGGCATAGAAGGCAGGGGCCACGGTGCTGTAGGGAAGGGCACCCGGGAGCTGGTCTTCGCCCAATTCAAGTGCGTCATAAATGGAGGGAATGACCAAGTCGGGCTCCACGCCCTTGAGTTGGGTTGTACCACCATTAATACGATAGAAGCATGCGGTCGTAATGCGGTTCGCACCGTGCACCTTGTTGTTGCCGAGTGCCTGCACGGTCTGTACCGTACCCTTACCATGGGA
>JAFYMU010000183.1 GCA_017548245.1 Kiritimatiellia bacterium
GTGAAGTTACGACTTGAGATGTTGCCATAACGGTCAGCCGCGAGCGAACTGTCCAAGAGGCGTTCGCCACGATACTTCACGGCAAAGGCGATGAGCAACTGTTCATACTTCGCCGCATACACAGGGCCAACGAGTTTGGCAAGTTTGACGAAGTTGTGAATCACATTGGGATTCGGAGGATACTCGAGTGCGAAGGTGGCATTCAAGACTGCAGGGTGTTCCAACAACCAATCCCAAGTCTTTTCAGAGAACTTGAGATGAGGCGTCACGAGTCGCAAGCAGTGATCAAAATACTCATCACGCACGGCTTCATTGAAGATGAAACCCGAGTCAAACAAAGCCGCATCCAACCACCGCAAATCACCATTGTCGGTGATGGGAATTGGATTACGATAAGCGCCTAAATCCTTCACCTGTGCAGACGCAAACACAGGGAGCAATGCCATAAGGGCAATCCATACGTATTTCATGATGCCGTATGGTATCAAAAAAAAGCGTGAGATTCAACACTATTAAGGAAAGGAAAAAGGGGAAAAAGCCCCCTTTTTGAGGCTTTGTTTTACCCCTATGAGGCTACTTTGTGTCGTCAGCAATCCACTGCGGGATGCGATGGGCCTCGGAGGTTGGGCAAATCACTGTGACGGTGGGCGTTTGGGCCACTAACAAATCGGCCATGTGCGCCACAATGACCTTGTGCTGCGGGGTGGTGGAGAGCACGATGCACCGTTCGGCCTGCTCAAAGTGTCCAACGCCATTGGTGCGGTTGTGCATCTCGTCCTCGGGCAAATGACGTGCGAGGGCAGGATAGGAACCCACATCATCCCAGTCAAAGGTGCCTTCCACCACGGTGAAGGCGTCGCAGGGTTCCATCACCGCGTAGTCAAAGGCGATGGCAGGAACGGTGTTGTAGAGCGTTTCAACGGCTTCAGGATTGTCCAGTAAAGGGCTAAAGGCCGGGGCAAGCGAACGGATCTGCGCATCAAGCACATCGGCTTGCCAGATAAACATGCCTGCATTCCAAAGGAAGTTGCCCGCATTGAGATAGGTCTTTGCGGTGGATGAATCGGGCTTTTCGGTAAATCCAACACCTTCTTTTGCGCTTCCCGTCTCGGTCGCAACGGATTTTCCACAGGCGATGTAACCATATTCGGTGGCAGGTCGCGTGGGGTGGATGCCAAGCGTTACGATTTGACGTCGCGTCTTGGCCAAGGTGCATGCCGTCTGAATGGCCTCTTGGAAGGTGGCCGTATCGTGGATGAGGTGGTCGGCGGGTAAGACTACACCAATGCCCTCGGCACAACGCTTCCGCAGGAGTCCGCAAATCCACGCCATCGCCGCCGCCGTATTGCGTGCTTGGGGTTCGCAGAGGATTTGTGTTTGGGGAAGGTGCGGTAGGGTTCGCGCAACGACCTCACGCAGGGACTGCGTGGTAACGATAAAGATGCGATCAGGTGGCGTCAATCCTTGGATGCGCTCAAGGGTTCGTTCAATGAGCGTTTTGCTTTCAAACAACGGTAAAAAGGGCTTGGGCTGCGTCGCCGTGGAGAGCGGCCATAACCGTTCGCCACGACCGCCTGCCAAGATAAAAAACGTTGGTTGATGGGGCATCGCAAAGAATCTTAAAGAATGAGCATGCAGTCGCCGTAGGAGAAGAAACGGTAACGTTCGCGCACTGCTTCTTCATAGGCCGCCAACACGCGTTCGCGTCCTGCGAGTGCCGAAATCATCATAATCAACGTGGACTGCGGCAGGTGAAAGTTGGTGAGCATGGCATCAATCGCCTTGAAGGTGTAGGGCGGATAGATGAAGGCGGTGCTGCTACCGTGGGTTGCCACAATTTCACCATTGTGCAACGCCGCCACCGTTTCCAAGGTGCGGACCGAAGTGGAGCCCACGGCAATCACGCGTCCGCCGGCAGCCTTGGTCTCACGAATCGCTTGCACGGTGGCTTCGGGCACTTCATAGAATTCGGCGTCCATCTTGTGCTCTTCCACACGTTCCGCCTTCACAGGCTTGAAGGTGCCAGGGCCCACATGGAGCGTTACAAAGGCGCGTTTCACGCCCATGGCTTCCAGTTCGTTCAAGAGTGCTTCGGTAAAGTGCAAGCCGGCAGTCGGTGCCGCCACCGCGCCCACCTTCTGAGCATAGACCGTCTGATAACGTTCTTTGTCCAAACGTGCCATTTCGGGATCATTAGCATTGCGGCGAATGTAGGGCGGCACGGGCGTGAGACCATGTGCATCCAAGACGACCATCAACGGTTCTTCGGAGACAAAGCGCACCAAGGAGTGACCCTCTTCGTCCTTGTCCAACACATTGGCGCGCAAGTTGCCTTGGGCACAGAGAATGGTGTGTCCAGCGCGTGCCTTACGGCCACTGCCGCACATGCAACGCCATTGCGAGGTGAAGCGGCCATCGGCTTCAGATTCGGGTTCGCGACAATCGAGCAATAAGAGTTCGGCCGCGCCACCAGTATCTTCCCAATTGCCAAGGATGCGCGCGGGGAAGACGCGGGTGTTGTTGAGGATTAACAAATCGCCAGGACGAAGATAGTTGGTAATATCGCTGATGTGCTGATGTTCAAGGGTGTCTGCCGCACGGTCAAGCACCATCATACGCGAGGTGCCACGCACTTCAGGGGGAACTTGTGCAATGAGTTCTTCGGGGAGATTGTAATCAAAGTCCGCTGTGAGCATGGCCGTCTTTCTGGATACAAGAACCTGTGGCAGTGGCTTGTTGAATTGCATTACGATAACGGGCTGCGGCCTCGGGGCCGAGTTCTTCTTCAAGCAATGCCGCATACAGGTGGGTGGCAATTGGATGGAGCGGATAGTATAGCAAACACGTTTCAATATCGATACGGTTTTGTTCCGCGCTGCTACTTGGATTGTTCAAAAGATGGGCCCAAAGGCGATATTGGCGCGGGTTGGAACGTAACCAGCCTTGGCAAACGACGCGTGCGTGGGCAGGTGCACTTGCTTCCAACTTATCAAGTACGCGGCAGCAGAGTTCTTCAATCAATGCAGGCGTCTTTGCCAATCGTTCACGCACGTTGAAACCGCCCGCAAAGGCAATCGCTGTTTCCATTTGGTCGGCCGCAAGGAGTGCATTGACGTAGTAGAGGGCGTAAGCAAAGACGCCGTCGCGCGAGAAGAAGGCCAACATCTTATCGGAGGTGCGATCGCGCAAATGGGAAACGCGATTGCGGAAGAGCACCGTCAAGGCATCGCGCCCGCGCAACGATGCTGCGTGGCGCTGATAGAGTTGCGCTGACAGCGGATTGTCGGGGTAAAGGCAGAAGAAGAGTTCCATCTCTGCGCATTCGGGGTCGCTCTTTTCGGCGGCGATGGCGGCTTCTGCCTCTGGCAGGTTGAGCATCGCAATGAGGTGTTCCGACTTTGAAAGTTGTTTGGGAACGTGACGATAGAGGTAGAGAATCTCTTCCAAAACGGCGGGTGCATTGCCCAACCGCAGACGGCGCAAACGGCTAGCGGAACAGAATCCTTGCGTTTGCACGGGGCCATAACGGTACTCAAAGGTCAGCGCATCGTGTTCGCTCGGCGCTTTCCAACGCGGTTCTGCTTCAAGGACATCACGCGCCGCATCAAGTTCTTCCTGTGTGATGGCAATCATCTGTTCCTTCAACGCCGCCAACGAGAGTTTGACGCCCGGATTCTCGGGGTCAAGGGTTCGGGCAAGGCGAAGGTGGGTGACTGCAATTTCGGGTTCGGTCCGAAGGGCGCATGCGGCGTGTTCACGTGCTGCCAAACGGTTGAGTTGGGTAACGCAACGCTTGCCGATGGTCGTGGAACCCACTGGCGTGTCGCTCAGTACCCGTGCTGCACGCGCCGCTTCAACGGCCGCCGTTTGGGCATCAAGGTGGGTCAAAATGCCCAAGGTGTTCTTCTCGGTGAGGAGATATTGGCGGAGGGGTTCGCCACCCAACTTGGTGAGGCGACGCAAGAGTGGGTCGGTTGCCGCCAGTTGTCCTAAGACGGGATGCTGGGCAAGCGAGGCTTCGGTGACGGTGGCGAAATCTTCCGTTTGCGGATAGACGGGCTTCTGGGCAATCACGCGTCGTGCGAGCATACCGAAGGTGTCGGGATTGGGCGTAATCCACAGTTGGGTGTCTTCGGGCAAGAGTTGGTCTAAAATAGGAGCAACGGTCTCCATTGCGTGTGCCATCGGGCGACCCGAACCCGTTAGGGCGTTAATGAAACCTTGCGTGAGGGTGTAGGACCCCAAGAGGATAAAGGTGGTGGAGAGTGCTAAGAGGCGAACCTTTCGGCGGTTCCAACGGTGGGTGTGTTCGAGGAGGTGGTGGAGCCACGAACCGAAGAGGACACCGAGGCAAAGGATGGCCATGCATCCGCCAACGATGCAGAGCGCATTGGGTTCTTCCAGGAGTTCCCACGCAGAGGCGGGCCACTGCAAGAGGAGTACAGCGCCGAGGGCTATGCATGCGAGTTGGCCAATAATCGGGGCGCCCAGTTTCAAGTAGGCAAAGGGGAAGGTGCCGAGGAAGAGTGCCGCCGCCGTAAGGAAGAGCACGAGGGGTACGAGGCCCTCAAAGGCGGTAAAGCTACGAATTGTGGCAGGGAGGGTTGCGGAGAGTTGTTGCGCCCAAATAATTAATGTATTGGGAAGCGGTGCGTGCGTCACATTGAGCATGGAGGCCCAAGCACCTGTTACCAGCACGGAGGCAATAAGGCCAAGGATGATTCCTGCGCCACCCATCATGGCATAGATGAGACGTCCCCGTGCTTCACGCTTCAAGAAGATGCCGCCTGCGAGTACAAACGCAAAGGCCGCCACTGGCAGCAGCATCGCGTGGGTTAAGGAGAGGTAGGCGATGCCAGCCGTGGTGAGAAGCAACCAAAAGGCGTGGCGTAACTTTGCCGATTCGGCTAAGATGAGTTGCTGCGCGGCGTGCCAACGGAATTCAAGCGCTGCTGTCAGGGTGGCGACTGCGATTAAGGCCGCAAGCGATTGCGGGTAGGGGCGCGTTGCTGTTGCCCAAAGCGGCAAGAGCGTTGTCGCCAAGAGTGCCGTGCCAAAACCCGTTGCCAAAGAGGCGTGGGAGATGGAGAAGAGGGCTCGATCGAGTTCGTTCTGACGAATGCCTGTTAGGTCAAGACAGGAATGGCGTACCGTGGCGATGGCCGAACGGAAGAGGCAGGTAACAATCGCCGCGCCAATTAAACATTGGACAAAGCCAATCGCAGTGCACAACGACTGCGACGGAATAAACTGCAACAACGTTCGGAAAAAGACCACATCCGTCGGGCTATTTAACAACGCTGACGCGTGCGCGGGATAGCATAGCGCCGTCAAATATTCCGAAGAAAGCCCGAGATACGGCACAAAGGCCGCTGAAATAAGATAAAACAAGAGCGCTGCCGCAAAAACGACAAAACTCCAGATTAAGCCAACGCCATGGCGTTTTAATAAATCCGTCATATTTGCACCATAAATTTTGTATAAAGACTGCACACCATTACTATACCATAAATAAACACCCTTGTGTCACCCTGCGATGCATGAGCGAGTAATGCACAACCCGTGCGACCTCCTTACGTTCACCCGCTTGGACTGATTTGTACACCGAACGTGCTGCGGGAGTATTCATTTTCAGGTGATTTTAAAATGAACGATTTGACAAAAAATGATAAAAGAGTATACTGTAAGAAAATGTTGTTAATGCAAAAGGATTTTGAGCATGAAATTCATCTCTCCCGAACAGCCATCAAAAGTGCACATTTGTTTGCGCTATTTGATTTATTTCTCTCTAACGGTTGGATTTGCATATTCCATTCATTTACTCGCTGCAATCTACCAAGGAAAGACATTTGTTGAACACGGTGTTGTTGAAAACTTGCAGATTGCATGCTTGTGGTTATCAACATTAATCTTTTCAATACAAATTATTCTGTTAAAGAAGCATCGCGCCCTCTTGATGTTATTTGCGTCTTTTTGTTGCTTTGCCTCTATTCGCGAACTGGATTCGTTCTTTGAACGACTGCTCCCGTTGATAAGTTGGAAATTCTCCTGTCTATTCCCCATCGGAGCGATTGGTTATTTGATTTATGACCGGAAACAGGCCGCTAAGTCAATTACCGCCTTCATTGGTACACCTGCCTTTTCCTTGATGACAACGTTAATGTTCATCTTCATTGCCGTAGCGCAAGTGATTGGAAATAAGGAACTTATTCTCAATTCAAATCCAGGTTTGCAAGACGTTAAACTCGTTCGTCGCCTGCTTGAAGAAGGAACCGAATTGATTGCTTACTTCTTGTTGGTCTTATCCTCGGTGGAAATGTACTTCTCAATGAAGCACCAAGACAAAAACCAAAATTAAGCGGGTTCAACAACACGGAAGCCTGATGCGCTCCTTTGCAAGATCACGGAGCTTGACGCTCGCTACGCTCACTGACTCGACTATTGGGGACGAGCTTGTCGAGTCAAGGAGTGGAACGACTGTCAAGCTCGTCCCCAATCGCGTAAAATCCTCCTGGCAGTCCTTTTGAATCGAGGCTCAATTGAGAACGAGCTCCAACAGTCCCACCGATTAACTAGCAACTAGCAACCATCAACCAACAACCGCCCGTTAGGGCTCTTTCCCCATCCTAGCAGTCCTTTGTGTTACCACCTTTGAAAACGTACTTCCACAGTCCCTCCGTCTAAC
>JAFYMU010000184.1 GCA_017548245.1 Kiritimatiellia bacterium
GGTGGCGTCCTCTTCGGTGAGTTCGAGCTTCAAGAGGGTCTCACGTGCTGCGACTTCCGATTCAATCACGCGCCACAACGAACGACGTGCGAAGCCGTGCGAGGGGGTGCCAGCTGGCATGCCTTCGGGGGCCTTGCCGAACCACGGCCAGCAGACGGGAATACCGCCACGAATGGCTTTGCCATCTTCAAATTCGGCCAACGGGCTCAACCACAGGGCATCTTGGAAACCGAGCACGCGGTAACTCAAGACCTGGCCTCCATAGAGCGAAATCTCGCAAACCCCTTGGGGCGCAACCAAAATGGCTAAGGGGTGGCCACCGGGGCCTTCACGAAAGGCCACGCGTCCAGCGGTGCCATACTGTTGATTCAACGACAAGACATCCATAATCCAACTCCTTTAGTAAAGCTTTTCAAATGCACCTTGATCCACGCGTGTCAGTTTATGAAACCCTGCGGCCTTTGCACGATCGTCCAACATGGATTTGCTTCGCCCGAGGGCGGGTGCGGTGATGATTTTGATGATGGGCGCATGGCATTCAGGGCAGTATTCCAAGGGCGGATCTGCGAGCAGGCGCATCATTTCAAAGCCATCTTTGCAAAATGCACATCCTTCATGTTCGGGATGGACGCGATAGTCATAAACAGGCATGTTTGGTTTTCCTTTAAATCAATGGGCGGTTAACGGACTTCGCCGTAACCTGCGGTCATGTCATCGCCGAGCATACATTCCGCAGTCTCTTCTTCACACGGTTGAATCCAACCATTTTCAAATTCCAAATCACCCACCAATTCGGCAATGGGTTCAAATTCTTCGGGCGTAATGCGACGATTCCACGTGGGCGTCACCGCGGCTTGGCCAACGGGATTGTATTGCGCCATGACGCTTACGGCAACGCCAGGGCCCAAGGTGTTGCGTAACCAAATCAGGTTCTCCATCACCTCTTCGGTTCGATTGGGCAACGCCAAGAGGCGAACAATGAGGCCGCGACGCGCGATGCCGTCGTCATCACATTCAAGGGAACCGAGCTGATTCCACATCCACTGAATCGAGGCGCGTGCCGCGTCCACGTAGTTGCGGGCGTCCGAACCCTGATAGGCGGTTTCCGCAGAGGCGTAACGCAAGTCGGCTAAGCCAATATCAATAAGGTGGCGATAGGCGGCCAACGTTTCAGGGCGTTCGTAACCCGAGGTGTTGTAGACAAAGGGCAACTTGATGCCTTCGTTCAATAACGGTGCCGTGGCCGCCGCAATTTGGGGCAACCAAGGGGAGGGCGAGACGAGATTCCAGTTGTGACAACCCTTTTCGGCAAGGGTGCGGAAACGTTGGGTCAATTCCTCAAGCGTGAGGTCGTCGCCGCGTCCGCCATTGCTCCATTTGGCATTTTGGCAGTAGATGCAACGCAAGGTGCAATGGGAGAAGAAGAGGGTGCCGCTACCACGCGTTCCCGAGAGGGGTGGTTCTTCACCGAAGTGAGGACCCCAACGGAACATGCGGGTTTGGAGGGCACTGCCACAGTAACCCGTCTTGCCGTCCAAACGGTTGGCATGGCATTGACGAGGGCAGAGGGTACAAGATTGAAGATCGCGCATCATAGAGGGAACTCGGTTAACCAACAGTAATGGTCTCTTCGGGGTAACGGATATGGTGAGAGACCTCGCGGCCAGCCATCATCAAGGCAATGGAAATCGGCCCCACGCGTCCCAAATACATCGCGAGCACAATCAAGAACTTACCGATTGAGGAGAGCGAAGGGGTGGCATTGAGGGAGGTGCCCACGGTGCCGAAGGCGGAGGAGACTTCATAGAAGAGTACAAAGTCACCACGTTCGGCCACGAGCGTCTTTTCCGTTAACAAAAGGACGAAGTAGAAGGTGAAGACCATCACAAAGTAGTACACCACAATCACCATGGCTTCACGACAAACAACGTCGGAGATCGAACGGCGATGGAGCTCAACCGTTGGGCAGCCGCGCAAATAGGCGCGAATGGTGAGGATGAGTACGACGAGGGTGGTGGTTTTGATACCGCCTGCCATAGAACCTGGCGAACCGCCAATCAACATCAAGAAGACCGACAAGAGGTTTGACGGCGGGGTGATGGCATCCATCTCAACAAAGTTGAACCCTGCGGTTCGGAACATGGCGGTCTGGGAGATGCCAGCGCAGATGCGTTGGGTAATGCCCTTGAGGGAGAGGAAGAGGGTGCTCCAATCGCCTTGCGAGAGGGCTTGCCACGGCGAGGGAATGTCAATGAAGGAGAGGGCGTTGTTCCATTCCAAGATGGTAAAGATGAGGCCACCGCCCACCGACAGGAGGAGCGAGGACCACAAGACAATACGCGAGTGGAGGGAAATCTTACCACGGCGACGGAGGTCGCGGTACCACGGATGATAGTTGAAGACATTCGCAATCACCAAGAAGCCAATGCCGCCGAGGGTGACGAGCAGGGCGATGGTGGAGGTGTAGATGAGGTCGCCACGCAGCCCCACGAGATTTTGTGCATGGAGCGAGATGCCGGCGTTACAAAAGGCGCTGATGGCATGGAAGGTGGCGAACCACAAACTTTCGGCGAGGGCGTACCCATGATGCCAGTAGTAACGGGCAAAGAGGATGATACCGCCGATACATTCAAAGGTCAGGACGTAACTCACCGTTTGCGCCAAGAGGCTATTGGCCTTAGACGAGGAGTTCGCACCATAGTTGATGACGACCTGGTCCTCACCGCCCACGGGGACGCGGCCCAACAAAATTGTCACAATCAACGTGCCCAAGGTCAACAAGCTGATGCCGCCCAATTGGACGCAACACATGAGGACAACGTGGCCAAAGGTCGAGTAGTAGGTGGGGACGTCCACCACTGTTAACCCGGTCACGCAGGAGGAGGAGGTCGCCATGAAGAGGTTGTCCAAGAAGGCGCGATAGAAGGCGGGCCAACTGAAGACATCGGTTTCATTCAACCACGCCCACTTGCCAGAGGCTTGTGCCCACGGCGTGCACAAGAGGACCAACCCCAACGTAATCAAAACGACGAACGTTAACGCCATCATTTTGCGCGGGTCGATGCGCTTCTTCTTTTGACGCAGCGGCTTTTGGATTTCACGATCCACCGTCGTGTCACAGAGACTGGCACGATAGTCGGAAAGTGACGTTACTTCAGGTGAAATCATAATTTCAATTCCTCGTCAGAGGGCTTGGAGAGTTGGCAACCGCGATAGGGAATGCCCATCGATTCATATTTGTGCAAACCCAATTCATGGTACGGGAGGCGGTCAATGCGTTGCACATTGAGCCCTTCGATGAAGGCCTTCGTGGCCGCCTTTTCATCAGGCGTTTCATTGAGGCCATGGGCCACCACTTGGCGAATCCAAATGGGCTTTTGGGTGGCGCGTAGGTGATCAAAGATGCGGCAGGTAGGGGCCATGTCTAAGCCCGTGACCTCTTTGAAACGGTCGGGGGTCGGGCTCTTGACGTCAAGCAAAATGAGATCCGCGGCATCCAAGACCGCACGTGTTTCGGGGGTGTCAATGGCGCCTGAGGTGTCAATAGCGACATGGAAACCCTCTGCGTGCAAGGCATGGATGGCCTGCAAGAGGGCTGGCGCCTGCAAGAGGGGTTCGCCACCCGAGAAGGTCACGCCGCCTTCATCACCCAAGTAGGGGCGCATGCGTTTGGCGCGTTGCACAATCTCTTCCAACGTTACATCGCGTCCACCTTTCGGGTCCCACGTGTCGGGATTGTGACAGAAGAGGCAACGCAAGGGGCATCCCTGGAGAAAGACCACTAAACGGATGCCAGGGCCATCAACAGCACCAAAGCTTTCATAGGAGTGTAAACGTAAGGTCGGAGAATCAGTCATGGTGGGACTCCTCGTTAGGAAGCTGAGTAAGATTCGAAAAAGTGGTGTCGCCTGCTTGGGTTTCCAATACGCAATGGGCGCTCCAACCACCCCAAATAAACCATTTACCAGGGGGAACCGCCAGCACGGTTCGCACGAGCGCGCCCTGACGATCAAAGAAGCGCACATCAATCGCGAACGTCATGCCGAGGGTATGAATCGCATTACATGGCACAATCACCAACCCGTGACCTTGCTCGAGGCCACGTTTGCCCAATAACCCACGCATGCGTGCGAGGGGTGTGCGAGCGGTGGTGAGAGTGAGGGCGGGGCGACTCATAGACAATCGGTGCGCGTTTCGGGTTCGGTAAAGAGGGTGGGATAAAAGAGGTGCATAAAGTGTTGCAATGCGGCTTGCCCTTCGGGCGTCTGGAAGTCGTAGGAGGGCGAGGTGATGGTCACCATCGCCCAACGCGGGATGCGGTTGTAGGTCGAACGTTCCCAGCTGTCACTCAAGACGCGTTGGAGGTTGGAGATGGTCGCGCCCTTGGAGTTGAGGAATACGTAGGCAAAACCACTGGTGCGGGATTGGCCTTCGCGGCGCAAGGAGAAGGTGGCCATGGGGAGGGTATCGGCCACAAAATAGAGTTGGCGTTCGCTCAAGACAAAGCCTTGGGAGGGCAAGCAGAGTTCGGGACGGTGGATGGACATGCGGTTTTCACCTGCAATCACGAGCGCCACGGTAAAGACGTCATAGTTAGAGAAGGTGTAGGTGACCTTATAACTCTGGGTGTCGCTCGGCAAGATGTCGAGTTCGGCACGCGAAACGGGATAGACCTCGCCTTGACATTGAGGGCACGCGGTTGGGAGGGGCGTGTCGGGTTGGGCATTTTGCGAATAGAGGCAGGCGCGATTTTGACAGAACCACGGAAACTCCATCGTTGCATCCGGCAAGGCGACGAATTGCTTTGTTAAGAAGGCGTCCGACTCAAAGACCAAGGGCGGCATTTGGCTGGCGTAGTGCTTGAAGAGTGGCAGGGCCAGCGCGAGGAGGAGCGTGAAACCGTAACGCCACTTCGCAACGGGTTCGGCGAGGGTGGGCGGGGTGGCTTCTTCGGGCTGCGGCTTTTCGGTTCGCTTGAGCCAATCGGTGAGCCAGAAGATGGCGAGGGTGTAGAGGGGGGCAATGATGAAGAGGGCGTTGTCGTGCAAGCCCATGCCTGCCTGTTGGCTAATGAAGTGGCAGGTAAAGGCGGTGAGAAGGAGGCGTACAATGTTGCCCAAGAAGGCAATGGGAATGCTCGCCAAGAAGAGGACCCAACGGCGCGACAGCGTATGGAGGGCGATGGCACCATAGGCCGCTGTACCTACGAAGAGGGCGACGAGCGAACGGATTCCGCTGCAGGGATCCGCGACGTCCAACTGGAAGGGCGCGTTCGGCGAGGTGGAGAGAATGGCGGTGCCGAGTTGGCGAACTGAGATGCCGAGGCCATTGAGCAGGACGGCGGTCACCGAGACGGAGGCGCGACGGAGGGGAACCGTAAAGTTGTCCAAGAAGCCGACCGGAATCACAAAGACGAGCAAGAGAATCGGGAACCAGACCCATTTGAGCATCTTGCGGCCGTAACACGCGGTGGGGATTGCCATTAAGAGGAGGATAGCGGCAATCTGTAAAAAGCGCGACTGGTCTCCGCGCAATCCGAAGAAGAGGAAGAGACTCGCCACACCGAGGAAGGGAAGCGCGGTCAAGGGCGCGGGTTGGGGTGTTGCGGCACAGGCCAAGATGCGGGCGCGTTGTTGCCACAGGAGAAAGAGGCTCAACACGGGAATCAACCACACGTACTCCATGTGTTGGGATTTATCGGTCATTGAACTCTGCAAGCCCTCTACGCCCGGCAATAACCACGTGAGCGCCAGGAGGAACATCAATGCAAAGGGAAGGTGGGGCAAAAAGCGTTTCATGGTAACGTCGGGGTTGCGAGGTCTTGCTTGGGTAAGCAGTAGAACAAATGGTCAGGGGGAAGCACCAGCGTGGCAAGCGTTTGGCGCGAGGGCGTCGGAGGCCCCTTGGTCAGGGTACCGCCATCAATAAAACGCAAGTCCGCGTGTTGCATCTCGGAAATCGGCAGGAGTTGGGTGGAACGCAAGAGCCACATGAGCGACGCACTTGCAACTGGATCGTTGGAGAAGAGGGTGACGCGCGGTGGGGTTTTTCCAGTCTTGCGAAGGAGGTCGGCGAGCGTTTGAAGGGTGTGCGAGGTGTTCGCCACTGCATCGTATTGCTGATGGCGGGCCGTTAATTGGAACATGCCAAAGCCAAGCACGGCTACCGTGCTGCAACCGAGCAGCAAGCGGACCCAGAGCCAACGGAATTCGGAGAGCAGGAAACTAATTAAGAGCGCCGATTGGATAATCCACGAGGCGGTAAAGATGGAACCCTCGGGGAAGGCAAAGGCGGTAATACCGCAGAGCGGGAAGAGAATGGCAATTACCTTTTCCCAACGCTTATCGTGTTTGCGGAAGAGGCGGAGGATGACGATGAGCCACGCTAACAGACCAAAGCCCCCGAGACCATACCAAAGGATGTGATGGAGGGCGTGGTTTTTGAGGTGGGGCCAAAAGGCGGTTAAAGAGGGATAGACGAGGGGTGCATTCCAATCGAAGAAGACGCCGAGGGCAACGAAGAGGGGAATGACACCCACGAGGGTGAGCACGTGGCCCGTGTGCCAATAGAGGCAGAGGCGACGCCACCCAACGCCAATGCAGACGGTTGGAATTAAGATGACTAAGAGCCAGAGTGCGGCGGTATCGGCAAGAATGGTGAGCGCCATCAGTGCGCCCAAGATGGCCGCCGAGGCATAACCAGGCCACTGGACATAGGCGCGTGCCGAGATGAGCAGTAAGAGGAAGAGCAGTAATTGGAAGGTGAGGGGAATGAAGTCGCGTCCAAAATCAAAGAAGGCTGGCGCGACAGCGATAAAGAGGGCGACCCAAAAGGGCGAGTCTTCGGTTCCTAAAAGCCCGCCACGCCGTTTTAAGCCCAGCGCAGGAATCAGACTCAACAAGAGCACTGCGAGCACCATGGGGAAGAGGCGATAGGTGCGCAAACTGTATTCGGTGCCATGTTGGACGCCAAAGAATTGAACGAAGACGGCGGCTAAACGGTGAAAGGGCGTGCTAGAGGCCACCCTTTCAGGGGGAAGCACGGCTGGCGGGGTGAGGGATTCGGCCGATCTTGCAGTGGCAAAGAGGTGAGGCGCTTCGTGGCCATTGGGGAGGGGATTGGTGATGACACGAAAAGAGAACCAACACCCCACGCTAAGCAGGAGGGCGTACAGCGCAATGAGTAAGAAGGACTTCAGTTTCGAAGACATCCCAAAAATTATACCAAAGCTCTCTCGTATTTGTCTAAAGGAGGGAAAAATAGAGGAGGGGATGAATAAAACAAAACCGCCCTGCGGGTGCAGAACGGTTTTGTTGGACTCGCACAGATGCTTACTTGGAGAGATCCTGGTACATCTGATAAGCTTCATCCGGCTTGAGGCCCTTGTGAATCACAGCGGCGACAGCGCGAATCATTGCAGCGGGATTTTCCGACTGGAAGACGTTACGGCCCATGTCCACACCTGCGGCGCCATCATTGATTGCGCGATAGGCGAGTTCCAAAGCGTCACGTTCAGGGATCTTCTTACCGCCAGCGATCACGATCGGCACAGGGCAGGAAGCGGTCACGGTTTCGAAGCCTTCGGTGTAGTAGGTCTTCACGATGTTAGCGCCGTTTTCAGCGCACATACGCGAGGCCAAACGGAAGTACTTCGCATCACGCGTCATCTGCTTACCCACAGCGGTCACGCCCATCACGGGGATGCCATACTTCTGGCCGATATCCACGGTGTGATAGAGGTTGGCCATCGTCTTGGCTTCCATGAGTTCGTCACCCACAGCGACCATCACAGCCATTGCGGCGGCGTTGGTGCGGATTGCATCTTCAGCCGAGATGACCACGTTGTCGTTGAGGTTCGTGAGGATGGAGGAACCTGCGTCAGAACGCAAGCACACGGGGATCGTCGAGGTCGGAGGAATGACCGAACGGAGGATGCCGCGGGTGCACATCAAGCAGTCCGCGTACTTCATCAACGGAACGATCGAGAGGTCAAC
>JAFYMU010000185.1 GCA_017548245.1 Kiritimatiellia bacterium
GGCCGCAGGGTTAATCTACACCGTCGTGGCCATCCTTGCCAAGATTATTGGTTGCGGTTTGCCGACGCTCCTCTTCGGATTCACCCCGATGGGCGCCTTGCGCGTGGGCTTAGGCATGGTGCCGCGTGGCGAAGTGGCGTTGATTATCGCCGGTATTGCGGCAGCGGCTGGCCACAGTGAAGTCTTGGGCGTGGCCGTGTTGATGACCCTGCTCACCACCTTGGCCGCACCGCCCCTCCTGGTCACCGCCTTCAACATCCGCAAGCGCGGTCACCGTCAGGAAGAAGACAACACCGCCGTGCCCACGGCCGTTTACAACTTCCCGAACCATGCCGTGACCAACAACATGATGGCGCGCATCATTCACACTCTCTCCAATGAAGACTTCTTCACCCACCAGATTGATCCGGCAGAGGGGCTCTACCAAGCACGCCGTTCGGACATGGTGCTCACCATCGTCTGTGGCGACAATACCATCTCCTTCTCGGCAAAGCCTGAAGCCCTGCCCTTTGTGCGAGTGGTCATGAAGGAAACCATCGCCGAATTCGAAGGCGTGTTGGAAGCCTTGAAGAAGCCGATCTCCGAAGACACCCATTTGGCGATTGACGATGCTTCGGCAACGAATCGCAAAAAATTGTCGCCAGCCCGTTTGGCGGTATTGAACCGTCACATCAAGGAACGCACCATTATTCACCGTTTGACCTCGACCACGCGCGATGGCATTATCCACGAACTCCTCTTGCGTTTGCGTGAAGTGGGCGCGGTACAGGATTTGGAGCGCGCCGAGGAAGAGATTCTCAAGCGCGAACGCGTGATGCCCACCTGTGTGGGTAGCGGTGTGGCCTGTCCGCACACGCGCACCAACACCGTTTCGAAATTGGTCTGCGCGATTGGTATTACCAACGAACCCATGGACTTCTCGGACGAAGAAGAGGGACACAATTGCCGTATCGTGATTCTCACGTTAACCCCCGATGCGCCTGGTAGCCCGTACATGACCTTCATTACCGCGATTCTCACGGCCTTGCGTTCGGAAGAAACGCGTGAAGCCATCTTGAATGCGCCGACTGCGGCTGCCATTAAGAAAGCCTTCCTTGCCCCATGATCCGTTTTTGCGCACTCTTCCTCCTTCTCTCCGTGTGGACCCTGACGGGGTTCGCACAAGAGGAGAGCTTTACGACGCGTCCGCGTGCGTACTATGAGTTGATCATCAAGTCGGAACCCTTTGGGCCGATGGCGCCAGACGAACCCGAAATCGCGGAAGAGATCATCGTTCAAGACCCCGAAAAGGTGAAAGAGGAATCCTCCAAGATTCAACTCTGCGCGATGACCTACACCCCTGACGGCCGAACCGCCGTGGGCTTGATTGACAATGGTTCGAATCCGCCTGGGTACATCACCCTCTTTGATGGCGATGAATCCAATGGACTCACCATGGTGCTCTCTAACTTGGAAGAGGAGTACGCCACCTTTACGCGTGACGGGGTGATGTTCACCCTCAAGTTGGGCCTCGGCTTAATGGAGACCATTACGCCCGAACTCCTCGCCCAACGCGAAGAAGAGGCAATCCTTGAAGAAGAGGCGCAGGCAGAGATTGAACGGAAACGTCCCAACTCCTTGGCCGAACAGCTCATTGCCATGCAGATGAGTTTGCCCCCAGACGTGGAAGCACCGCCCTTGCCGATTCCGATCTTGGACACCGAAGATTTCGTTCGTGAATTCGACCCCAATAAGGAACGTGGCGAACCCGAAACGGACGAAGAGGCCTTGATTCAGGCGGGCGTTGCCGAACTCCACGATGCCGTTGCCTCGGGTGAAACACCCCAAGAATACTTGAAGCGTTTGGTGGAACATCGCCAACAAGAGGTGAAGCGTCAGCAGGACGAAAAGGCACGTGCCCAACAGGAATTGGACGAACAGTTGGCAAGCGGCAATCTCTCCAAGGAAACCGAAGCGTATCTCCGTCGCCGCACCAATATTGAGTTGATGAAGAAGGGCGTCGTTCCCTTAACGCCCGTGGATGATTTGACCGAGGAAGAACAGGCGGAAATTGACGCCGCCTTGCTTGAAGAGTAATGAAAACGTGGTGCTTGATTGGTGGTATTGCCCTTGCGGTCATCCTCCCCTTCTGTCTCTGGGGAGAGGCCATTGATGCGTGGTTTGTCTCCATGGCAACGGCAGACACCACCACGCGCGCCGTGCTTGCCACCACCCTCTTCTCGGCCCTTGCCTTGGATATCTTCTTGCCCGTGCCCAGCAGTTTGGCAAGCACCCTTTGTGGCGCCTTCTTTGGTTGGTGGGGCGGCTTCGCCCTCTCCTTTGGTGCGATGACCGTGAGCTGCCTCTTGGGTTGGGCCATCGGTCGCCTCCTCACGCCCTTTGCACGCCGTTTGATTGGCGAAAACGACTTACCGCGTCTCCAAGCCGCCCTCACCCGTCACGGCATCCTCATCTTGCTCGCGTTGCGAACCGTTCCAGTGCTCGCCGAAGCCTCGGTGCTCCTCGCAGGCATTGCACGCGTTCCCTTCCGGAAGTGCATGCCGTTGCTCCTTTTGGGCAACGCGATTGTCTCCCTCGCCTATGTCTATGCAGGGGTCTATGGGAAAAACGCGGAGAATATGTTGCCCGCCTTCTTGGGTTCGCTCCTCGTCTCAGGCCTCTTGATGTGCGGCACCTTCCTCTTTCGTCCAACGTCCAACTCGTAAGCACAAGGCGCTCTATGGACTACGCTTTTGATTTCTTTGACCAACCCCTCCAGCGCGACCAAAGCGACAGCATCAAGTGGCGCCAATATCCCAAAGATGTGGTGCCGTTGTGGATTGCCGATATGGACTTTCGCACCTGCCAGGAGATTACGGATGCGTTGGTCAAACGCGCCCAATCGGGGTGTTACGGTTATGCCGCCGACTCGCAAACGGCCATCCAAGCGATGATTGACTACCATCGCGACCACTACGGCATTGAGATTGATCCCGAATGGGTCTTGCCGCAACCGGGCGTGGTCACCTCGCTCAACCTCTTCTGCAAGATGTTGCGCCTCACGCGCCCCACGCGTTCCGATGTCTTCATTGGCGAACCCGTCTACCACCACTTTATGTCCGCAGCCGAATTGCAACAGGTGCGCGAACGGCGCATTGACCTGAAGCTGCACGGCAAACCCCTCCCACCGCTCTCGACCTTAGATCCGAACGGTGCTGGCGGTTGGATGTTCTGCAATCCCGCCAATCCCCTCGGCCACCTGTGGCAACCCGAGGAATTGCGCGACGTGCTCACCTTCTGCGACGAACATGACCTGCTCCTGGCCTCGGATGAGATTCACGGCGGACTCGTGTTGGACGAACCCTGCACGTACACGCCGATGCTCGCGATGGCCCGTTCGGATGCGGAACGCAACCGCATCTTGACCTTTGTCGCCCCCAGTAAGACGTGGAATGTGCCAGGCTTGGGTTGCGCCTTTGCCATTGTGCCCGACCCCGCCTTACGCCACTACTTCAGTCGCGAATACGATCAGATGGTGCCCTGCGTCAACCTCTTTGGTTGGGTCGGTGCCGAGGCAGCCTATCGTTATGGCGAACCCTGGCGTTTAGGCATGCTCGCCTATTTGCGTCGCAATCGCAGCTTGTTACAAGACGCGGCGGTCCAGTGGCAACTGCCACTCTGCCGTCTTGACGCGACCTATTTGGCCTTCATGGACTGCACCACCCTGTTGCCTCACTTGAAGGATGAAACGCCAGCACAATTCTTCCTCCGTCATGGCGTCGCGGTGCATGATGGCGCCATCTTCGGTTCGCCCGGTTGGGTGCGCCTCAACATCGCCACGCAAACCGCCCTTCTTCAAACGGCCATTGAGCGCATCGGCAACGCCCTTGCCTCCTTGCCCTACACCACCCTTTAATCGATTAGAACAGTTAAGGATTCCCCTATGCCAACCTTTGCCTTTCATACCTACGGTTGCCAAATGAACGTTCGCGAGAGCGAAGCCGCAGCCAAAGCCCTTCTTGATGCAGGCCACACGCCCGCCGCCGATGAAGAATCGGCCGATATTGTAATCGTCAACTCCTGTTCGGTGCGTGGTAAGGCGGAAGATAAAGCGCTCGGCAAGTTGGGCCTTCTCTGCGCGACCAAACGCGAACGCCCCAATCGCGTCATCGGTTTGATGGGCTGCATGGCGCAACGTTTGGGCAACGACATCTTTAAGAAGATTCCGACCTTGGACTTCTCGATTGGCACGCGTTGCGCTGACCGTGTGGCACCTGCGGTGGAAGCCGCACTTCAGGGTTCCGCCACGTTGGCGATGAAGGATTTGCACGAACAGCCTGATGCTCCGAGCGGTCACGTTTATCAGGGCGGCTTCTCGGCCTTTGTGACGATTTTGTTGGGTTGCAATCGCCGTTGCGCCTACTGCATTGTGCCCGATGTGCGCGGTGACGAATGGAGCCGTCCGGCACGCGATGTGCTCAAGGAAGTGCGCGAACTCGCCGCCAATGGCGTGAAGGAGGTCACCCTCTTAGGTCAATCCATTATGAACTATGGGTTGCGCACGCCAGCCTTTGACGAACTCGATCCGCCCTCGCCTGGCGGTTACACATTGCCCTTCCCGCGCCTTCTGGAAGCCGTTGCGGCAATTGACGGCATCGAACGTATCCGTTTTACAAGCGGTCATCCCTCGGGCGTGACAGATGAATTGATTCGCCTCTATCGCGAAGAACCCAAACTCTGCCACCACTTGCACCTCCCGGTGCAGAGCGGTTCGACGGGCGTGCTCTCGCGGATGCGCCGCGGTTACACGCGTGAACGTTATTTGGAAGCGGTGAAACGTCTGCGTGAAGCGGTGCCAGATATTGCCGTGACGACGGACGTTATCGTGGGCTTCCCGGGCGAAACCGAAGCAGACTTTGAAGAGACCCGCACGATGATGGCGGAAGCAGGTTTTGATAACGCCTTCATCTTCAAGTACAGCCCGCGCCCTGGAACGGTTTCAGCGACGTGGGAAGATGACGTTTCGGATGCTGAAAAGGCGCGTCGTAATCAGGTGCTTTTGGGCGACCAAGACGTTCGTGGTGCGCAAATCAATCAGGCCTTGATTGGTCAAACCGTGGAAGTTTTGGCTGAAGGCCCCAGCTTGCGCAACAAGGCCCGTTGGTCGGGACGAACCTCTTCCAATAAGATTGTAATCTTTACGCCGCCAGAACGTATTCAACCGGGTGACATCGTCTCGCTCACCATTGCGAAGGCTGCGCCTCAGACGTTGTACGCTGAATAAGTTCACGCAGATGACAAGGAGAACGCCATGAAACGGTTACTGACACTCTTTTTACTCTTCCCCTTACTTGCCCTCGCGGCACCCAAGAACATCATCGTGATGATTCCTGACGGCACTGGCCACGCCTCCCTTACGGCGGCGCGTCACGCCAAGGGCGAACGGTTGGCCATTGAAGAGGTGATTTACGGTACCATTGAAACGCGTTCGGCCGACAATAGCGTCACGGACTCCGCTGCGGCGGCCACTGCAATGGCGTGTGGCGAACGCACCTACAACAGCGCCATCGGGGTGAATCTTGACCGCGTACCCTTGCGTTCCATCTCCGAGTGGGCGCAGGCGATGGGCAAAGCCGTTGGCATTGTGACGACCGACGCCATCACGGGCGCGACCCCGAGCGGTTTTTCGGCACACGTGGTGAGCCGTTCCAACGCCGCGGAGATTCTCGAACAGCAAATCGCGACAGGCTTTGATCTCTTCTTGGGCGGTGGCGCGAGCCATTTGACGCCTGAACTCAAGCAGTTTATGGCCACGCAGGGTTACACCTTGAC